>CBFHLF010000001.1:0-35857 GCA_965656555.1 uncultured Acidiluteibacter sp.
CGCCTTCTTGCCATCCGATCAGTTGTCCAAAGCGAAGGTCATTCATAATTAGCGTATCACCTGAGGCGTTGAAGGTATAGTAACCTTTGGTCAAGTAGGTTAATCGTTCAAAATCAGCATTATTTTGCAAAGGTGCTGCCAGATGTCGGCGTTTCTTTATTTCTTTAAAACTGATTTCCTTCGCCTGATCGAAAAGAGAATAGTAACTGATTAAAAAAGCGTCCTCTGTTTCGATGTTTGCCGTCCATAAAATGGTATTTAGCGGTGTTGGTCGACTTTCAAATCGCTCATAACTTACGGATTGACGACGTAAACTATCGGTAATCTCTTCGTCTACATGTGTTTTGATCAATACCGTAATGCCAAGGTAGGCGGTACTAAATAAGAGTCCAAATCGGTTCCAACGTCGCCTTATTTGGCTATCTCTACGATAAAACAACACGGCAATGGTGCTCACCAAAAATGGCAACGTATAAATAGGGTCTATGACGAAAATACTATGAATCGCAATTCGATAGTCAAAAGGCCAAAACAGTTGCGTACCCCATGTCGTAAAACTATCGAGAAGTGGATGCGTGAATAAGCTCCAAAAGAATAACAGTGACCAACCTTTCCAGCCGACTTCTTTTGAAGCATACAGTTTACTGACAAGGTAACCCAGGATGGGGGCCATCAGCAAACTAAATACGATGGAGTGACTAAATCCGCGGTGTATGTCCAACTCTGTAACGGTGTCGAACATTCTACCAACAAACACGTCCAAGTCGGGAATGGTGCCTCCTATGGCTCCCCATAGGAGGGCTTTATTCCCTATTTTTTTACCTAGAGTAGCTTCTCCTACTGCCGCTCCAAGTACAATCTGCGTTAATGAATCCATTTAGAATGGAAGATCATCTTCTTCTGTTGCTTCATCAGCTGGATTCATTGATGCTGGCGGTGGAGGAACACTTCCTGGAGCAGAAGCCGCAGGCGCATTGCCACCCATGGCATCAATTTTCCAAGCATCAATGTTGTGAAACCAACGACCATTATACTCTCTAGAAGAGATATTGAATTCTACTTTTACATCCTGTCCTGCAGAAAAGTTATTGAGCATGGCAATCTTATCATCACCAAAAAGACTAAAACAAACGTCAGGGTTATACTGAGCGCCAGTATCTACCACAAAACCTTGTTTTTTCCAATCTTTTCCTGCCTTACTTGTACCACTTTCAACTGGTAATATTTGTTTAATTTTTCCTTCTACTGATAATCCCATACTTCTTATGCTTCTATTATTTCTATGTTCTCTATTTTGTCACCCATTTTAATGGTATCGATAATGTCTAACCCTTCTACTACTTTACCAAAAACAGTATGATTTTTGTCTAAATGCTGTGTGTTTTTTCTATTATGGCAAATGAAAAACTGCGACCCACCAGTATTTCTTCCTGCATGAGCCATTGACAATACCCCTTTGTCGTGTACTTGATTTTCGCCATCCAATTCGCAATCGATTGAGTAACCCGGGCCACCTGCTCCAGTTCCATCAGGGCATCCACCTTGTACTACAAAATCAGGTATTACTCTATGAAAAGTTAAGCCATTGTAAAAACCGTCTTTTGATAATTTTACAAAATTCTCAACGGTCTTTGGCGCATCGTTTTCAAAAAATTCTATCGTCATTTCACCTTTAGAGGTGGTCATTTTAGCTTTTTTCATCTGATTTTCTATTAAAATTAAGACGACAAATTTATGTTTTTGATCGCCTATATCATAATAGCTGCTCTACTAATTATCACCAAGATTTATTTGTAATTCTCTTAAAAAAAGTTAACTTGATGGCGCTAACGATTAAAACTTAATAAACTATGAAACATTTACTATTAACAGCCTTTATTAGCTGCACCTTATTTGGTATGGCACAAAATTCAGGAGGGCCGGACAATTTCGGTTACACTTGGAAAAATTCTGTGGCCTCAGGAGGGCCTACTTTTGATTGGTATGACATCACTACACTTGGTACTCAAGTTAATGGATTATCAGATGATAACGTGGTCGGTCCTTTTCCATTAACAGGCTTCCAGTACTATACGAGCACACCAACCAATTTTTACATTGGATCCAATGGTTATGTTGCATTTAGTTCGGTAAACATTGCCTCTTCAGGTGGCCAATTCCCTGCTATTCCAACAGCAGGAGGTCCAAACAACTTTATTGCAGCGCTTCTTTCCGATTTAAGTTTTGCTAGTAGTGGTAATCCTGGTAACGCATATTATTATGATAATGGAGACTCCCTTTGCGTTTCTTTTATTAATGTACCCTTTTGGATAAATAACGCACAGCAATATGGCGGGAGTAATACTTTTCAGATTATCTTAAATAAATTGGATACATCGATAACCGTTAATTACCTCGATCAACAAGGACTACCGGACCCTACTTATACAGCAAATGGGTTATCAATAGGTATTGAAAATGCTACTGGAGCTGATGGGCTGCAGCAGTATCGTGGAATGGTATTTCCAACTGACTCTACATCAATTAAATTTTACTTCCCTTCTACTGTTGCACCAATAACTGATGGTAGTGTAAACTGGATTGGCAACTCCTCATCTAATGGAGAGTTTGTTTTGAGTGGAAATAGCCTAGATCTAAGAGCAAATATTAAAAATGCAGGAAATCAGCCAATTAATTCTTACACCGTAAATGGAACAATTACACCACCTGCTTCAGGAGCACCATGGTCTGACTCTCGCATTTTAACAAGTTTAGCACCAGGTGACGATACTACATTTACTTACAATACATCGTACACACCTAATGCGCTAGGCATCCATGATTACACAACAACATTAAGCGGAATATCTAATGATAATACCGCTTCAAACAATAGCTTAACCCAAAAAATAATCGCACTAGATCCTGCTAAAGACACGCTAAAAATGGATTATTCTGATGGAATTACAAGCGGCAGTATTGGATGGTCAGGTGGAAATGGTGGTGTGGCAGTTTATATGAAGCCTCCAATCTATCCCGCCAAAATTATTTCTACAGATTATTACATCACCTCTTTGGGAACGCCTAATGTTGGTTTTCATGCAATGATTTACGATGACGATGGTCCAAACGGAACCCATGGAACTCTATTGGATAGTGTTTACGTAGCTCCTGCATCAATTACAACAGGTGTATACACAAGTGTTAACCCAATTGATACTAACTTAACCATTACGGATGGAGGTGTATACATTCACTGGTTAATGGATGGAGATGGTATTAATATCGGTTCAGACAATACACCTCCCATCTCAAAACGAGCAATTGAGGTTATTCTTGGAGGTTGGGCAGATTACAGAGATCGAGAAACTCAAGACTTTATGATGGGGATGACCATCCAAACGCCTTCTGAGGATGGAGAAGTAACGAGTATTGGACAAGCCGATGGAAAGGGTGTAGTTATTCAACGTTCTACTTCATATCCGTTAAGTGCTACTATATCAAATGTAGGATTCAGAGATGTCGCTTCAGTTACGGCAAACAATAAACTTCAGGTAAGAACAGGTACTGTTGTTAATGTAGGTAGCGGTTCAGCCACATTATCACCTCTAAACGCCGGTAATGATACATCCTTCACGTTTAGTAATACGTTTACTCCATCCGTTACAGGAACATACTCCTATGAAGTTTATTTAGATAAACTACTTAAGGATACCGAAAATGAGAATGATACATTAATGCAAGAAATTATTGTAGTAGATAGCAATGCTGCATTAATCGATATTTCCTACGCAGATACTTCTGCTGAAGGTTCTTTAGTAAATGGAGCAAGTATGCTAGGTTATGCAGCCTATTTTGAACCTTCCTTCTATCCTGCTCGAATTAAAAAAACATCCTTCTATCACACAGCATTAGGAAACTCCTTTGGCTTCGATGCACTTATCCTAAAAGGCGATAGCTCATTAGCAGTATTAGATAGTGTATTAGTTGGATCAGGAACAATTACACCTAACACTTATACAGATGTAACACCATCTAACAACAACCTCGTAATAAATAGTGGTGGAATTTTTGTTCTCTGGAGAAAATTTGGAAACGGCATTGAGCTTGGCTTTGATGGAGAAGCTCCATTTTCTCGTCAAAACTATCAAGTAGATGCTTCGGGAGTAGCACCTTATATCAATAATGATCAGGAAGACATTATGATAAAAGTTCAGTTTGAACGAGGAAGTATTCCTGTAGGAATTGAAGAACAACAACTAGTTACTTTATCTACTTATCCAAATCCTTTTAACAATCAAACCACCATTGAATTACCAACAGAAATTGATGGAAATGTGGTGGTTCTAGAGGTGAGAAATCAATTGGGACAATTGGTGAATCCAAAGGTGATTCGCTACCAAAATCAACTGAAATTATTTAAAGGTGACTTATCAGAGGGACTTTATACCTATTCTATCAGTCAAAATGGACAATTAAAGGCTGTTGGAAAACTAATGATTAACGAATAGCAAAATCATTTAAATTGAAGACTGAGCCCGATGGTCAATATTGACTATCGGGCTCTTATTTTTTAAGACCTATTAAATCAACTAATTGGTTATATTTGGTTGCACCATTTACGAAAAGGAACCGACCAAATGAACTCAATAAAATGCATTCTATTTGTCTTTTACTTGCTTTTATTTACAGGTAACATAACAGCACAAGAAAACGATATCGGTAGCATAAATAGGTCCTTCACAAAAACAAAAATCAAACAAGGAGCAGTTTTCTTATCAGGAGTTACGCAATGGTTAAACCAATGCATACAATTACCTCCCGGTAGAGTATTTTTCGGTAGGAGCTTCAGCAGGTGTTAGTTATTTTATAAACCCTACAATTAGTGTTGATGGAAACATTGAATATGGTAGAAATTCGAGTAAGAAAGATAGAAATAATTCTATTTTCGGAACAACTTTTGGGTTTTCTTTTTTGTTTGAAAATAAATGAATTAAAATAACAAGATGAAAAATTTACAATTTAGAAACGGAGATAGTATTCCAACACTTGGTTTAGGAACTTGGAAATCGGCTCCTGGAGAGGTAAAAGATGCTATTCTATCAGCTGTAAAAAACGGATATCGACACATTGATTGTGCAGCTATTTATGGTAATGAAAAAGAAATAGGAGAAGCATTTAATGAATTGTTTTCCCAAAAGGTAGTGACACGAGAAGAATTATTCATTACCTCCAAGTTGTGGAATGATAAACACAAGGCTGTGGATGTTATTCCAGCACTAAAACAAACGTTAAAAGACTTACAATTAGACTACCTAGATTTGTACCTTATTCATTGGCCAGTTGCGATGAAAAAAGACGCCAATCCACCGGAGTTTTTAAGCCTAGAAGAAGTCCCTCTAACAGAAACTTGGAATCAACTGATTAGGGCAAAAAATGAGGGCTTATGTAAACACATTGGAACCTCTAACTTTTCCATAAAGAAGCTCGATCACTTAAACACCAATAGCGAAGAACCTGTAGAATTGAATCAAGTGGAGCTTCACCCTTTCTTTGCTCAGAGAGATTTGGCTAGTTGGTGCAAACAAAATAATGTATTAATGACGGCCTATTCTCCACTCTGCTCATCAGACAGGTCCGATGGTTTTAAAAAAAGCGATGAACCACAGCTTTTTGAGAATGAAACACTCAAAGCAATTGCCAACAAAAAAGGATGCTCAATTGCACAAGTTGCATTAGCTTGGATTCAATCAAGAGGTATTTGTGCTATTCCAAAATCCACCAATGCGGGCAGACAAAAAGAAAATTTGTTAGCAAACGAAGTGCATTTGACAGCTGAAGAAATCGCTCAAGTAGACGCTATAAATATTGATTATCGAATTATAGATGGATCATTTTGGACCGACAATCCATACTACACCAAGGAGAATCTTTGGGATTTGGACTAAATAGATTGTAAAAGATTTAAGGCGGTAGATGTAATCATTTCAATACCAATAGCAATTACGATAAAACCAATAATGCGAGATAATGCATTAATTCCTGAAGCACCTAGCGCTTTTACGATGTAGCGTGATACGTTGAGCAAAAGATAGATGCACAGAGTTGTAAAAATGACAGCTCCAACAATTTGTACTATCTGCTCAACACCTTGGTGGGTTTGATTGTAAGTAATAAGCAGCGATATAGCCCCGGGGCCTGCGAGCATTGGAATCGCTAATGGAGTAAGTGAAATTTCGGATCGTGTTTTGATGTCATTTTGAACACGATCCCTTTTCATTCCTTTATGTTCCCTAAACTTACCTGTAAGCAATGCAAACCCTGAAGAGGCAATAATTAAACCACCTGCAAGCTTGAGGGAATTCAGACTAATTCCAAAAAAGAGCAAAATATACTTCCCTGCAAAAAAAGACAGTAATAAAATTATCAGCACATTAACCGATGTCCATAAGGCAATCTGAGTTCGCTCTTTCACTGTATTTTCTTGTGTTAACCCTACGAATAATGGAATGGTTCCTAACGGATTCATAATAGAGAAAAGCGCGGCAAAAGAAAGCATAAATAGTTCCATGTTTTTTTTTGCAAAAGTGGTCTTATTCTACAGGTCAAAAGATTAAAAGAAGGTAAACAGATTGTTAAGTTAACTACTACAGTGGTAAAGTACTACTCAAGTTAATAGATTGTTCATTCCAAAAGCTGCGCAACTTTTTATTCAATTTATGCGTCAATTTCTTATCTTTAATGATTAATCAATGAACGATTAAACTTCTAAAAAACAGTGACTAGATTTACGCTTTTTATTTCAACTATTTTGCTAAATCTAGTTTCGTATGGACAGTTAGTAGCTGACTTTTCTGCTAATAAGACTACCGGATGTGATGTTCTTGGAGGAGTTACATTTACTGATTTATCTACAGGTAATCCAACTTCATGGAGTTGGAATTTCGGAAACGGAAATACTTCTATACTCCAAAATCCTACAGCTAACTTTAGTAGCCCAGGTAATTATACGGTAACACTAACGGTAAGGTCAGGGAACAATACCAATACAATTACTAAATCAGCTTACATAAAAGTTTTTAGAAACCCTGTAAGCAACCTATCTGCTACACCTACGAGTGGCTGTACTCCTCTAAATGTAAGTTTTACCGACAACTCTACTCCTGGGGATGGCATCATCAATCAATGGTTATGGGACTTTAATGATGGTAGCCCTGCATCAAATCAGCAAAACCCAACGCATACTTACCTCACTGTTGGTCAGTATGATGTTTCATTAAAGGTAACAGACAACAATGGCTGTTCGAATACCAAACTAGAAAATAACCTTGTAACTCCAAACCCAAAACCAAGAGCACTAATTTCAGTTACTAGTCAACGATCTGGATGTACCGCACCACTTACCGTTAATTTTATAAGTAATTCTGTTGGTCAAAACCTTAGTTACCTTTGGAATTTCGGAGATGGAAATTCATCAACACAAGCTAATCCAACACATACCTACACCTCACTAGGAGTTTACGATGTATCGTTAAGCGTTATTGATCAAGCAGGGTGTAGTGATTCTACAAAAAGATTTGGTTATGTAACCATTCGTCCTGTTACCGCAGATTTCGAATTCTTGCAAGACAGCATATGTAAAGGAGAAACCCTTGAAGTGAATAATAAGTCTGTAAATGGCTCTACTTTTCAATGGACCTTTGGTGATGGTAGGACCTCCAACTCCTCTTCTCCAAGTATCGTTTTTAACAACGCTGGTACGTATCAAGTAAAATTAATTGCTTCAAGAAACGGTGTTTGTGCTGATGAAATCACAAAAACTTTTTATGTGGACAGTGTCAAAGCCAAACTTAACATCCAACCTTTATTTGTTTGTGAGGACAGCACGATAGTTACCTTTACTAATCAATCTTTTAATAGTGACTCTTCTCACTATATATTAGGAGGAAAATCATATTTTAACATAAATCCAGTTTCATTCTACGGAGAAGATGGCACATTTGAAGATACGCTAATTGCAGTTAGTAAGCTTGGTTGTATTGATACCGTGGTGAGAAATGACAGGTCCGTATCTATTACAAGATTAGATATTTTCAGTAAAGATTTCGGTGGATGCATTCCTCATACCACTCGACTCAACTCCAAGGTAGAGAGCTCCTCCCCGATCATTAACTATTTTTGGGAGTTTGGAAGAAACGGTTCATTAGGAACATCGACAGATAGAGACTCTGTCAGTTACACTCTAAATACAGATACTATTTTCAAAGTCATTGCTACAGTAATAGACAGTAATGGTTGTGAAGCAAAAGATTCTTTATTAATAGGCGCAGGAACTCCCCCAAGATTTACTTTTCAGCAACTAAGTGATACGGTCTGTGCTAATGATACATTACAAGCAGTAATAAAATTCGACCTACCAAGAATGATAGTTCTTGATGTAATTGATAGTATACGCGGTGATTCAGTTGAATTCTTTTATGCACAAGACACATTAAACGTATATGGTTTTGCAGACACAGGTTTAACATACATCAAAATTAAAAATGACTATAACGGTTGTAAACGAGATACGGTAATTGAGGTACATGTTAATGGGCCTATAATCTATCGTATCAAAGATTCCATTAACTGCACTAATAAATCACAACACTTTTTTTCTACAAACGCTAAAGATTTTAATCGATTTGAGTGGGACTTTGGTGATGGATCTCCAATAGTGACCAATGATCTAACACCGTCACACACCTACCAAAATGACAGTAGCTATCTCGTTACATTGACTGTATATAATGATAGCACAGGATGTGATTATGTTTTGAAATACATAACAGTAGTTGACCAAAAATCTCCGAGCATCATAGGTGGTCCTCAGATCATGTGCATCCCTTTCGATTATAATTTAAAAGCCTCTCTCCCCGCAGATACAGAAGATTTTTACTGGTTGGTCGATGGAGACACCATTCGAACAGATTCCCTAGTAGGAAAGATGGATAGCGCAAAGACATTAAATATTGAAATAATGGCAGTTAACCAGTATGGATGTATTTACAACCCATCTATTTCACTTACAGGATACGAATTAAAGCCAATTATATTGGCGGACACTAGTCGTTTCTGTGACCCTTCAGAAGTTGTTTTTACAAGTGGAACCAACGCAGTAGTAGCAATTGATAGCTCATTCTGGAATTTTGGAAATGGAGATATTTCCGACAGTTTATTTAGCGACACCAGCTATTACAATGTAGAAGGTTATTACGATGTAACTCTTCGACAAATAGATATCAATGGATGCTCGAATACAACAATAGCAAAAGACTTTATACGCTTCTTTAGGAACATTCCAAGGTTCTCTAGTCGCAATAGAACCGCTTGTGTAGGTGATTTAGTAACATTTACAAACAATTCCATAGGAGATTCACTTACCTTCTTTTGGGATTTCGGAAATGGGCAAACAAGCACGGCTTTAGACACTTCAATTCGTTATAATGCACCTGGAAGCTATGATGTATCCTTAAAATCATATAACCCAATTGGCTGTGAAGAGGAATATGTACTAACGAATTACATTAATGTTGAAGCAAGCCCTGTAGCAGATTTTACCTCTGACACGGCTGTAAGTAGCTGTTATCCATTACCTGTCAATTTCACCAACACCTCCTCTCTATTAAATACCATCACCTTTAATCGTTGGGATTTTGGTGATAACACGCCTATCTCTCAATTTAAAGATGCTTTTCACAATTACACTTCTGTAGGCAAATTTGATGTCACGTTAATTGTTGGAACCAACGCAGGTTGCAAGGATACTATCACAAAAACAGAGTACATTCAAACAAATGGACCTGAAGCTTCTATTATTTTCTATCCTGACTCGATTTGTATCAATGAAACCATTACCTATGAAATGGTTAATCCATCAGGAGTAGACAGCTTTATTTGGGATTTTGGAGATGGGGAGTCAGCAGTAACAAATCCTGCAACCCATCGATATGTCGATAAAGCCGGTCCTACCTACCCCACACTAATTCTTTCTGATAGCACAGGAGAATGTACTATTGGAATTAAAGATACAGTGTACATAAAAGAAATGATTGCACTGATTGGTGTTACCGATACAATTGGTTGTGAGCCTTTTATTGTCGACTTTACAGATAATTCATTAAATACATCCAGCTCTTTTTGGAAATTGTATGATGGCAATACCAGCACCCAAAGTAAATTTACGCGAACATTCTCTGCAGGCTCCTATCCTATCCAACTAATTACTGAAGGACTTGGGTGTTTTGATACCACAGCAATTAATCTAAAAGTTTTCCCAAAACCTCGTATACAAATTGCGCCAGACACGGCTATCTGTGAGGGAGATAGTATTCAGTTATTTGGAAGCGGAGCTCCTAACTATACTTGGCAGCCAAGCGATGGTTTGTCCAACCCATTAATCCCAAATCCTCTCGCATCACCATTTAAATCCACCAATTATAAGCTTACCGTTAAGGACTCGAATGAATGCGCAACAACAGACTCTTTGCTACTGACCGTTTATAATCGACCACTTATCACCTTAGAACCTGATAGCTTGATATATTTAGGTGAAAAAATAAACATCGTAAAAGAGAATAACCAAGCGAATGTAATTTACAGTTGGACTCCACCTACAGGCCTAAGTTGTGATGATTGTTCTGACCCTATCGCTAAACCTTTAGTAAGCACTTGGTATTATCTAAAAACAACTGACCCTAAAGGTTGTTTTGAAATTACAGACTCCATTTTTATTGATGTATATGATGGATTCACCGCAGAATTACCCACCGCTTTCTCGCCAAACGGTGATGGGAACAACGACATTATCTTCGTAAAAGGTTGGGGAATCAAAGAATTGTTGGTCTATCAGATTTACAACCGATGGGGTGAATTAGTCTTTGAGTCCAATAACTTGGAAGTTGGTTGGGATGGCACGTACAAAGGTCAACCTCAAGCCATGGACACATACATTTATGTTATCAAGGCACTCGGGTACAATGATCAAGTGATAGAAAAGAAAGGAAATATTACACTGTTACGCTAACACAAGGCTTTATTTGCTTTTTGAGGCTAATCTTTAAGTAGTATCTTAATATTCTTTGAGTTACCTGAATAGTACTGAACATGAAGAATATAAATCCCTTTCGTAAAACTACTTAAATCAATAGTCAAGGTAGAATTTTGGATCTCGCCATCTGCTAATAAAATAACCTTCCCGAATTGATCGAATAATTTAATTTGTTTTAAATTAAATGCATTTTTAATGTGTACAATACCACTAGTAGGATTTGGATAAATAATAGATTCACTTTTATTGAGTAAGTTGGTTTCAGCACTAGACAAAGTTCCGCAAGATTGGGAAAATAAATTATTATTTGAATAATTTAAATATGCTGGTATAACATTACTTGATGGTAAATTAGGTGTACCTATACCACCCCATTGAGCTGAATTATTGATAAACGTAGGCTGTTGATTATAAATCAAACTTTTTAAGGGCAAAATAGAAGTGCCAGATGGTTTTAAATTGCCTTTATCTGAATTCCCATAAAGAAAGTGGCCTCCACCTTGAATGGTATAATTTACTAAACTATACGGAAAGCGATTATTGGTTATTTCATTACCAATGATATTTTGATTTGGAGAGTTTGAAGCACTAAAAAAGATACCAAACAGAGATGCTCTATTTCTAAAGAAAGTATTAAACGGACCATTCGGGCCATGTGAATTGTCGATAACTATGTTTTGTCCTTGATTATGTTCAAACAAGTTTAAGTAAGGGTAATTACCATGCAACACCATGTCTCCTGCTGAATTACTAGGGGTAGATGTCCAAAATGGATTAAAAGAATAGTTGTAAGCAAAAACGTTTGCATTTGCTCCTGCTTGAAGAATCATAGCATGCCTTAAGTATTGGAATACATTATTTTGCACTAAACATTCATTTGATGTGAATTGGATCATAACCCCATATGCCCTGCCATTTGGGCCATAATCAAATGCATGATGAAAGTAGCTATCCGTTATACTGATATTAGAACTTTTTGTAAGGTTTATATGTGAGAATGTGCAATTTTCAGACTCCACATTTTTTACCCAAGAGTTAACTGAAAATTCAAATTTAATATTACTTGTTTGTAGAGGCGCCGTATTATCTATTCGTTCAATTTTGATACATTCAATCCCCACTTGTTGAATTGGTGTAAACTTCTGAATATATGGTAGTTCATTCATCAAATAAGTCATACGTATTGGTGAGTTTGTGATAACTTGATTACCAACAACTTGCTTAATTTGAAGTAACTGTCCTACCGAATTCAGCGCCCAGTTAGATGTTACAAGTGCACTGTCATTTTTTAATAACTGCACCCAGTCTCCCTTTTTAAATAATAAACCATTACTAACATTAATAGTCGTATCATTTTTTAAAACTGATTGATTAATAGATGAAGTAATAGATGTAGATTTACCTTTTACTAAGATCGCATCTCCATTGCCTCCTAAATTATGCTTAAAAATAGTCTTTGAAGGACCTTGACCTCTCAGTATTACATTACTTGGTAGCAAAATTGGCCTCGTAAACAAAAATTGACCTTGACTAAACTCTAGAATTGCCCCATTTCCTATCATAAGAGACAGTACATGATTAATAATTGAATCATTGGAAGTTATGCCGTCGCCAACTGCCCCTATACTTTGCATATTAATTATAGGGTAATTTGAAGGATAATTACTACCTGCGCTCGACCAGTCAGTTAATCTAGTTGAAGGAATAGTTTGCGTGTAAATACTATTAACTATAAAAATAGTAAGCGTAAAAAAGAATACTTTCATTAAGATCGGGTAGGTTTAATGTTAAACAAATATAAAATCAAATAACTGATATTTTTACAAAAGTTATTTTTAATAAATATATCCATGTTAATCACTTCAAAAACTAAATTTACAACCGATGGGGTGAATTAGTCTTTGAGTCCAATAACTTGGAAGCCTGTTGGGATGGCACGTACAAAGGGCAACCTCAAGCCATGGACACTTACATTTATGTTATCAAGGCACTCGGGTACAATGATCAAGTGATAGAAAAGAAAGGAAATATCACATTACTTAGATAAATCACTTTATCCTTTTTCCTAAACGGTGTGAGTAAAATTCACGGTATACATTCGTTGTCCTAATCAACTATTCGTAATTTTGATTTTATGTTTGTTTTAGATACCAACGACGAAGTACCGAAGCCTTTTCAAGCAGATTTAACTGGAGCACCGATGACCAATTGTGCATTATGCAATGGCGAATTTGAAGAGTTTACGGACTACCTGATTGAAAAATCGTTTAAACGTGTAAACCGATCAATGGTGCATACCGTATTTGAATACGCCATTTGTTTTGAATGCCTTCCGGTAATGCAAGGTAGAATGAGCAAATCCTCTCAAGAAAAAATCACGGAATATTTTCAATCGAGAGTGAATCTAGAAAATAGATTTTCTGATCAATTTGAAAAAAATCAAATGGATGCATCAAAGTGGATCAATCACTGCGTGGTTACCACTGAATCAATTGAAGAACAAGAAGAATATCAAATTTACGGACAATTTAAAGGCAATCGAATGGTTTTTGGAGCCTTTCCTTATGCCATTAGTGGAAAAGTACTAGACGAAATGATTGGGCTGCTTTCAGCCAAATCACTTGATGAAATGAATGGTTTCAAAGATCAAATTATTAGCCCCGACCCTACTTTAAAGGAACTATTTCCTACAAACAGGCCGCCAATTTTAATATAAGATATGGGAAAGAAGCAAAAGAAAAATGTGGTGTACAGCACCAATCCAAATTTCGATTACGACTTTGAGGAACAAGAAGAACTAGAAACACTTCCTCCACAGCAGCAAGACTTGAAAGTTACGCTAGATAAAAAGCAACGGGCAGGAAAAGCCGTTACTTTGGTATATAATTTTGTTGGTAGCAACGATGACCTTTCCGAATTAGGTAAACTGTTAAAATCAAAATGCGGTGTAGGTGGGTCCGTAAAAGACGGTGAAATATTGATTCAAGGCGACCATCGAGAAAAAGTGTTGAAACTGTTACACGACCAGAATTATAAAGCGAAGCGTGTAGGCGGCTAGAGGTTATCTAAATAAGTATCTAAAGTGTATTTATTTTCAACCACTTCAATCCATTGAATTTGATTTAAACCCATCACTTTATATACTTCTACATAGTACCCATCAAATGCAAATAAGTGGCAATTATGTCCTCCGTGAAAACGGGAAGCTATGAAATTACCGCGTAGCTTTAGCAATTGATATTTCTCGTTTAACGAGAGTTTTTTAAATATGGTAGATGCTATTTTCTCCATTACTAAAATAACTACTGATCATTAAAAATTGTTTCATGTCGTTACCCTTTTCTGAAATAAAGGAATTACTAGATCAAAAATACGAAGAGTTTAACCGCCCTAACTTTAATGATGATGATCCGGTAGGTATCCCCCATCAATTTACCAAAAAAGAAGACATTGAGATTGCAGGCTTTTTAGCTGCTACCATTGCTTGGGGCCAGCGGAAAAGCATAATAAATAATGCTCAAAAAATTATTCAACTGATGGATGCTGCTCCTTATGATTTCATTTTAAATCATACAAAAAATGACTTAGATCGTGCTGTTGGGTTTGTACACCGTACGTTTAACGCACAAGACTTGGCGCAGTTTTTCCAATCATTACAGCATATTTACATCCATCATGGTGGATTAGAAGAAATGCTCTGCGCTACCTCAGATGTAGCTACCAACATATCTAACTTTAAGCAGAAATTCTTCGAAAAAGCTGAAAGTCTTCGCACACTGAAACATGTTTCTGACCCCATGAAAGGATCTTCTGCCAAGCGAATTAACATGTACCTTCGGTGGATGGTTAGAAACGACAAAAGAGGTGTAGACTTTGGAATCTGGAAAAAACTAGCTCCTGCTCACTTAATGTTACCTTTAGATGTTCACACTGGAAATGTGAGTAGGAAATTAGGTCTTCTTAAACGCAAACAAAACGACTGGAAAGCGGTAACTGAAATAAGCGACCAATTGAGATCATTTGATCCGAAAGATCCGATAAAGTATGACTTTGCCTTGTTTGGCTTAGGTGCAATTGATCATTTTTAAACCATGAGCACTACCTTATTATCATCTCCACTTCAAGGTTTTACCGACTTTAGATTTCGTAATGCTTTTCATAAGTACTTTGGCGGAATCGACACCTTTTATTCACCTTACATTCGATTAAATGGTAAGCTATCCATAAAGCCCAACTATGAAAAGGATATTCTCCAAAAGAATAACGATACTCTTAGCGTGATTCCTCAGATAATGACAAACGATGCCGAGGAGTTCCTTTTTGTAGCCAAATATGTGCAACAACTGGGCTATAAAGAGTTAAACTGGAATTTGGGTTGTCCCTACCCGATGGTAGTCAATAGGTGCATGGGCTCAGGACTTATAAATGATCCCAAACGAATTGATGAGATTTTACATCGCGTTCATCAAGAGAGTGATATTGTCGTTTCCATGAAAATGAGAATGGGGTACCACCATAATGAAGAGATTTTGGATGTTTTTCCAATTTTAGAAAAATATCCATTAAAAAATATAGCCATTCATGCTAGAATTGGTGCACAACTTTACAATGGCGGCGTCGATCTAGATGGTTTTCAACGTTGCTTGGAAGCTTGTCCGCATAAGTTGTATTACAATGGTGACATTACTTCAGTAAAAGCTTTTAGAGAACTTAAAGAACGCTTCCCTTCTATCGATCATTGGATGATTGGCCGCGGATTAATAAGTGATCCTTTTTTGCCGCAAATGATTAAGCAAAACGCAACTGCTTATCCTGTAAATCGGATAGCAGTTTTTAGCAAATTTCACGATACCTTATTTTCTGAATTTGAATCTTCGCTCACAGGAGACAAGCACATTATTTTGAAAATGTTGCACTACTGGGAGTATTTTGCAACCGCTTTTTCTTCACCTAAAAAGATCGTAAAGAAAATAAAGAAAGCGAAAACCATTCAGGTCTATGATGATGCGGTACGAGACATTCTTTTGAACGAAAACTCCCACAACAGTTATTAAAATGAATCAATTTATTAGTCAAATAAGCTTAATTGTAGCAGATTATGATGAGGCATTAGCATTCTATACCGAAAAGCTTGGATTTATTCTCGTTGAAGACACCGTTCGATCGGCAGAAAAACGCTGGGTAAGAATTAAACCTCAAGGGGTGGGCGACGTGACTTTGTTACTTGCCAAAGCAAAAACGGATGAACAACGAAGTCATATTGGAAACCAAACAGGACATCGTGTTTTTCTATTCTTAAATACGGATGATATTGAAGGAGATTACAAACGTTTAAAGTCTCATGGTGTGACCGTTAAACGCCCACCAACAACAGCAGACTTTGGGAAAGCCATGGTATTTGAGGACCTTTACGGAAATTTATGGGATGTCATTGAACCTCACTAATCAATCAATGGCAATACGGTTGAGCGTTTTATTTCGTTGAGCACAAAGGTGCTTTTAATCTGAGCTACATTAGGCAATGCGGCTAACTTTCCTGATGAAAAATGGTGATAGGCATCCAGATCTTTTACGGCTACTTTAAGCAAAAAATCGTTCACACCACCCATTAAGTAGCACTCCATCACTTCAGGAATTTTAAGAACAGCATCACTAAAAGCGTGTATTTCCTCTAATTTTTGACCATCTAATGATACCGAGCAAAAAACAATCATGGCATTGCTAATCAATTGGCGATTAACTATTGCGACATACTTTTCAATGATCCCTTCTTTCTCATACCGCTTTATACGTTCATAAATGGGTGTTTTAGTCATACTCAACTGCTCAGAAAGCGCTTTTATATTTACTTTCGAATCCAGTTGGAGCAACTCTAATAGCTTGCGGTCAGTAGTATCTAATCGAATCATGGGAAAATTTCCTTTTGACGCAAAAATACAGCAATAAATTAGATTTTATTACTAAAAATGTGACTGAAATAAGGAATATTTACTTCATTATGTTGTTTTGAAACTATTCTTTCCGCAATTCCATAATTTTGCAGTAAACAGAATAGATTATTATGAGTAACCCACTACACCCTGAAAGTTTAATGATGACTCACGGATATTCTCCAGAGTTATCTGAAGGAGCTGTTAAAGCCCCATTATTCCAAACATCTACTTTCGTATTTAAAAGCGCAGAAGAAGGGAAAGCCTTTTTTGAAGTAGCTTATGGCCTGCGAGAATTAGGCAAAGATGAGGAGCAAGGTTTAATTTACAGCAGAATCAATAACCCTAATTTAGAAATCTTCGAAAGTCGATTGAAATTGTGGGATAAAGCAGACGATTGTGCCGTTTTTGAAAGTGGTATGGCAGCCATTAGCACCGTATTATTAGAATTTCTGAAGCCGGGAGATTTACTCATTTACAGCTCTCCAACTTATGGTGGAACAGATCACTTCATCAATGATTATCTTAAAAGAATAGGTGTAGAAAGTGTTGGTATTGATGCCAATGATACTAAAGCTGATATACTTGCAAAAGTTCACGCAACTGGAAAAGCGGACAAGGTGAGTTTATTCTTCATAGAGACACCCTCCAACCCGACTAACTCGCTTATCGACATCGCTATGTGCAGATCTATTGCAGATGAATTATCGACTGAAGATAAACCGGTTAAACTTGCTGTAGACAACACATTCATGGGGCCAATATGGTGCCACCCAATTGCACACGGTGCTGATCTTGTTATCTATTCTGCAACTAAATACATTGGTGGACATAGTGATTTAATTGCCGGAGCAGTACTCGGAAATACAGAAGATATGATTCGAGTAAAAACCTTGAGAACTTTCTTGGGAAATATGGCTAGCCCACATACTTCTTGGATGCTAACGAGAAGCCTTGAAACACTAAAGGTTAGAATGGAGCAACAAGCAAAAAGTGCAGAAGCTGTTGCTACCTATTTATTGAATCACCAAAAGGTAGAGCAAGTTGTATATTTAGGAAACCTTGAGAAAGGAAGTACAGCTGAAGCGATTTATCAAAAGCAATACAGCTCTCCTGGTGCCATGATTTCATTTGAAATAAAGGGTGGTGAGCCTGCTGCATTTCAGTTTTTAAATAAACTAAAATTAATCAAGCTTGCAGTAAGTTTAGGTAGTACTGAAAGTCTAATACAGCACCCTGCTTCAATGACTCATGCAGGAATAGCACCTGAGGAAAAACTTAAGATGGGAATTACCGAAGGATTGGTAAGAATTTCAATAGGTGTTGAACACAGCGAAGATTTAATTCAAGATATCGCGCAGGCGTTAAATTAAAAGTACTAGACAACAACGATTAAGTTGTTAATCATTATTATTTAAGGCAGTAGCAGAAATGTTACTGCCTTATTCGTCTGTATTAATTCTTGATATTGTTTTAATTACGGAAATAAAAGATTATTTATCTTCCATTCGTTTAATTACTGGGTTGGCATACATTTTTAGATAAATCTGACGTAGTTTTTCAGCATCTCCTTCTACATTTGAAAGTCGACTACTCATTACCTTTTCAAAGGTAGCCTTCTCATCTAATGTATATTTATCATCCCACTTAATGTTTTTATTTAGCAAGTCGCAAGCAATAAAATTAGTCGGAAATAATTTAAATGTATCGTAAATTTCTTGATCGGCAAGAGCTACCACATCATTTACAAACTTCTCTTCAGTAACCTCACTTAGGTTATCACTTATTGTATTTAATGGTGTTCCGAAATTAAGGTGAATTCGGCCTTTTTTGCCTTCAATACCTCTCATCATGCTGATAAGGTCTTCCATAGGACCTTTAACATACTCTCGCTCTTCGCTTTTAGCCAAAAGCTCTGGAAGCAATAAGGCATCGCATGGGTTGTATTCGTAAGCAATAGTGACAGGAACAATATTTAATTGACGGAGGTGTTCAACTGGGTTTTTTCGACCTGCAATCGAAAGCATTTTAATTAAACCAGGTTGTGTTTTATCAATTCCGTCCTTGGTTCTACCCTCTCGCTGCGCGATCCAAACACTCTCATTATCATTAATAATTGAGTGAGCAATGTATTTAGAGAGCTGCATAGAAGCCATTACTTTGTCTTTTCCTTGCTTTCCTCTTTTAACAATAAAACTCTTGTTTAATCGGACTAAATCATTAATCCAAGGCTCTTTAACCAGATTATCTCCAATTGCTATACGAGCCGTATCATAGTCATTATCGTTAAGCACTAAGTTCATCAATGCGGAGTCCAGAACAATATCTCTGTGGGTGGATAAGAATAAATATGCCTTATCTTTTTCAATATGCTCCAACCCTGAAAAGGTAAACTCTTCAGATGTTTTTGCTATAACAAATCCAAGCATTTTAGTAATCAATCCACTTTGGAACTGTTTTACTGTTTCAATTTGTCTGAGTTGCTGCTCCACTTGTTCAAATGGCACTTTGCCTTGAAATGCATACTCCACCATTCCTCTAAACTCTTTCACGTTGAGTAAACGAGCTATCCCTTCCTTCACTTCACTATCATGGAGCGGTCGTATATCTTCGAATTCCATCTGATCTGATTCCACCTTCAATTGTATTTGGCTTGAGTTAAATGCTATTATTAAGCTTAGCTTTGTTTTCTAAAAAAACGATAAAGATACCAATACGAATGAAAATAAGCGATAAAAAGACTGTTTTTAAAGGCTTTTACGAAGTTTCAGCTGTTGTTGTAACGGATGAAAAAAACAACAAACAAATTAAAAGAGAACAATTTAACTTATTTGACTCCGTGGCTGCTCTGGTCATCAACACGCTTACAGATGAAGTAATATTGGTCAAGCAATTTCGAGTAGGTGCTGAAAAAGAAATCATTGAGATTCCTGCAGGAAAGTGCGATGTTATGGAAGAATCAGTTGCCCAAACAATAAAGCGAGAAATTGTTGAAGAAGTCGGCTTTAAAACAGATGAATTGGCACAAATAGCTTGCTTTTACACCACACCGGGGCCTGTTACGGAAAAAATGACCTTATTCTTTGCCAAAGTGAGTGAAAAGATTGCAGCAGGCGGTGGCGTAGAAGGTGAGAACGAAAATATTGAAATTATAGCTATAAAAAGGGAAAAGTTCCTTTCGATGATATTTGAGGATGCAAAAACAATCATTGCACAACAATGGTTGCAAATTCATGGATAAAATATCGCTTCATCTCCACTCTATTGTGTAATTTCGACCCTTAATGAAATTTGTCTACCCGGAGTTTCTTTATGCATTATTCGCACTTGCGATCCCAATTCTTATTCACCTATTCAACTTTAGGCGATATAAAACGGTTTATTTTACTAACGTACGATTTCTAAAGAGTGTTCAAGAAGAGACTCAATCTACAAATAAACTAAAGCACCTATTGGTTTTGATAAGCCGATTATTGGCTTTAGCTGCACTTATTTTTGCATTTGCCCAACCTACGCTTCTCTCTGATAATCAACAGCAACAATTTGGGGATCATGTTGTGGGGATATATCTAGACAACTCTTTTAGTATGCAAGCCGAAAGTGAAAATGGTCAATTACTAGATGTTGCTAAAAATAAAGCAATTAATATCATTGATGCTTATCAGCAAGACGATCAGTTTTTGATTTTAACTAATGATTTTGAATCAACACATCAACGGTTGATTAATAAAGAACAATTAATAGAGGAACTTCAAACCATTCAATTGTCACCTGCTGTAAAATCACTTTCAGAGGTTACTAGTCGTTTGAATGATATCATGGTAAAGTCTGAAGGTTTACACAAGTCCATTTATTTGATCAGCGACTTTCAGCGCAGTAGTTCAGGTATTTCTGAAATGACCACTGACAGTTTGACTGCGATCAAATTTGTGCCTATAACCCCTGAGTTAATGGCAAATCTTTACATCGATAGTTGTTGGTTTTACACCCCATTTAGACAACAATCGGGAGCAGAACAGCTCGTTGTAAAAATTGTAAATGCTTCTGAAAAAAAATTCGAAAACATTCCCATTCGTTTAGAAATAAACGGACAAACCAAAACACCTGGTAGTTTTAATATCGGACCAAATGAAGTGGCTTATGATACACTCAGTTTTACTAACGGTACTAATGGGCTACAAGCAGGAAAAATAAGCATCAAAGATTACCCGATTACTTTTGATGACCATTTTTACTTCAGCTACGTCATTGCAGAAAACCTTAATGCTACTTCCATAGATCAGTCAGCTAATACTCCCTCTATTGCAGCATTATTTAAGGATGATGATTTTATTAGGTTACAACAGTCCGCAGTTGAAAAGATCAACTACCGAGAACTTGGCGAACAACAATTAATTATCATCAATAATGTAAAGCAGTACTCTAGCGGCTTAATACAGGAGTTGAAAAAATTTGTAACAAATGGTGGTCATCTAGCTATATTTCCGCATAAAGGCGATGCTGGTACGCAGAATAAATTGCTCAACGCATTTGGTTGGCAGTTGGGGAATCGATTAACAACACCGACTAAAATTGATTTTATTAATGCAGCTTCTCCAGTTTTCCGAAATGTGTTTGAACAGCTGCCCGAAAATATTAACTTACCCATTGCGACCAGTTATTATCAATTATCTGATTATGGAGAAGTTTTGATGCGTTTTCAAAATAGAAAACCATTCTTACTACAAAAAACTGTTGGAAAAGGCTCCTTATATCTCGCTGCTACTAGTTTAGAAACAGACGAGAGTAATTTTACTGAGCATGCCATTTTTGTGCCTACCATTTATAATATAGCACTTATGAGCCAGAAAGCAGATGAGCTATTTTATACCATAAATGAAAACAATAAAATTACGACAGCAGCTTATAATAGTGGTGAGCAACCTATGAAAATTGTTGGCAATCAGGTTGATTTTATTCCTGAACAGCGTAAAAACGACCAAGAAGTGAACTTATTTTTACATGGCCAAATTACTGAAGCAGGAAATTACGCACTCGTTAATCAAGAAGAACGTATGTTTGGGTTTGGTATGAATTACGATAGAAGAGAATCGGCTTTAGCGACCTATACCACAGCAGAACTTACCGATGAATTACTCACTAGCAACGTCAAAAATTATACGATATTTACATCCAATAATGAATTGCTGACCAATGAGATTGAACAGCTTAATAACGGCATAGCCTTATGGAAATATGCCATTATGCTGTGTTTGTTTTTCTTGGGATGTGAAGTATTGTTATTACGCTTTTATCATTAAAAAAAGACTTATGAAGCTGTTTATTCGTGCCGCCAAATTAATCGACCGCTCATCACCTTTACACCTACAAATAGTAGACATACATATTGTTGGTGGTAAAATAGAAGCCATTGGCAAAAGCCTAACTCCTCCTGAAAATACACCAATTTATACTGCTGAGAACTTACATGTTTCAGCAGGTTGGTTTGATTTACGCGCAAACTTTGCAGACCCAGGATACGAGCACAAAGAGACCTTGCAATCTGGAACCAGGGCTGCTGCTGCAGGCGGATTTACCGGTGTAGCCCTCTCCCCTGCAACTTCCCCTGTAATTGACTCTAAATCATTAGTTGAATACATCAAAAATCAAACAAATAACTCTTTAGTAGACGTTCATCCAATGGGAACGGTGAGTAAAAAAATGGAAGGAAAAGAGCTTGCTGAATTATACGATATGCGTTCTTCAGGGGCAATTGCTTTTAGTGATGATAAGGAATCGGTACAGAACCCTAACTTATTGAAAACAGCGCTACTATACACCAAAGCTTTTGATGGACTAATCATTCAATACCCCAACCAATTTGACTTGAGCTATAAAGGAATGATGCACGAAGGAGAAGTTAGCACCAACCTAGGAATGAAAGGAATTCCTGCTTTGGCTGAAGAAATAATGGTGAATCGTGACATCTATCTTGTGGCTTACACCGAGGGAAAACTACACTTCTCTACCATTAGCTCAAGCGGAAGTGTAAACCTCATAAAAGAAGCAAAAAAAGAACAAATAGCTATTACTGCAGATGTTTGCGCACTCAATTTATTACTAGAAGATAAGGAATTGGAGGAATTTGATACCCGATATAAATTACTACCACCTTTGCGGGATAAAAAGCACGTAAATGCACTGATTAAGGGCTTAAAAAATCAAACCATCGATGCCATTTGCTCCGATCATCAACCTGAAGATATTGAATTAAAAAAACGCGAATTTGAACATGCTGCTTTTGGAAGTATCAACCTTCAGACCGCATTCGCTGTAGCCAATACTGCAGTGAAAAATCAATTAGAAATAACCGACCTGATTGATAAATTTACAGTCAACCCTCGTAAGATATTGGGATTGCCACAACCTCAAATTTCAGCAGGTGAGCTAGCCAACTTGACCCTTTTTGACCCTTCTTTATCATGGGAAGTAGATAAAAAGTCCATGCTGTCAAAATCTAAAAACAGTCCACTTTTTGGAAGAACACTTATAGGAAAACCGTTAGGTGTAATCAATAAAAATCAGACAACCTTACCGAAGAAGCAATGAAAATATTATTTAGCTTAATTATCTTCAGCTTATCGCTTACTGCTTTTGCGCAAAACAAAGCCGACACAACAGTGTCTGACAGTACTATTAATTATGAATCGTTAACGCGCACGGCTATTATCGATTATACACAAGAATTTCTCGGAAGAAACAGCACCTTTGAACCAACGTTCCAGTTTGATTCCTTGGATAAGATTATGAAGATAAGTGAATACAGGGACACCCTTTGGCCTGCTGATAGCGTTCGAAATGATACAACTATTGCGCATTTTTTATTGAATTATTCAATTGAGTCAGGAGGCTCAAAAGTAGATGAAATTACTTTTACCGTTACACCAAATTATGAGGTGTTGGATACCGGACTGCTAAAGCTTAATTACTTAATACAACTGGCTAACAAAGAACTGACAAGCCTAACCGACGCAAAAGAAAAGGTAAAAGGAGAATATCCTGATGCAATTTGGAAAAGCATAAAGCTGGAACGCGGAAAGATTACACACTATGCGCACAAAGGTTATAAGGTAGGCGACTTTTTGACTTACTATTATTTTGATGGAATTTGTAAAACCTGTTCTTATCAAATTATCAAACTTCAATTTGATGCTGAAACAGGAAAAATAGCTAGTGAATTGAAAATAAAGACAGATTAATAATTACAAAAATGTTGTTCCTTTATATTGATCGAGCATCCAACCTGTAATGCTGTATCTGCTTTTATGCGCTAAAGCAACCTCGTGCTCAAGCAATTCACTCCTAAAAACGACTAACCTGCCCAAAAGCGGATCAACGATTACTGTTTTTTCTGATCCATTTTCTTGTAAGTAAAGTAGCAGCTCACCTCCGTCCCCACTTTTCCAATCGGGGTTGAGATAAAATACAAAACTCAACTTTCTATGATCTGAAAGCTTTAGCAAATCCAAATGCCGTTTGTAAAATGTCCCGGCAGGATAATGTGCAAAATGACACTCTACATCTTTCAAACTTAGAAATAACGTGCGGTTAAAGTAATTCATCATAGCCGAAACCTGATCAAAATATACTTGTGATGGTGCAGAAAGATCACTCATATCCAACCATTTAATTTCATCACCACGAATTGATTTATCTACTTGGTGCATTCCCAAAGTTCCAATTCCTGCTTTTTTAAAAGCTCCGTCGGCTTTATTTTCTTGCAATACAGACAAACAAGCCAAGGCTTCTTCATCACTTAAGAAATTGTCAATGATGGCGTAAGCGTTATCTGCCAAAGAATCGGCAATAGTATCTAATAAAGATATCTCGGTAGCAGCAGATTGGTCGTCGTGAACCAATTCAAAGTTAAAACGGCTTTTCATTTCTAAAATTTAGCGAGGCGAAATTAGGTTTAATCTCAATTGGTCTCATCGTCTTGAAATAATTTAATGAGAATGCTTAATACTTTAAGGAGGTCCTAACTACGGTTGATAAAGACTAGCTAATCTGTTTTACAGTAAATACTGAAATAAATGACGATAAATAAACAGCTTTTAAGTATTGAATATCATTCATTAATACATAAAAATCGAACTAATGAATGAAAAATCATACATTAAAATGTATCTTAATTAATATGATACTTCAAGTGATGAACAAATAAAGCGATGTATTGCTACTTCTTGGGCGTATTCTTCAATGGTTCTGTAGAAAATACTTTACCCTCGATAGCCAAAGCTGTGGACTTAAACTGCAATTTTGCTTCTGCCAATAACGGTTTTAAATCATTGTAACGATTAGAGAAGTGACCGATAATAAGTTGCTTTACTTCTGCTTTTGCAGCAAATATTCCTGTTTGCTGAGCAGTAGAGTGGTAAGTCTTCTTGGCTCGCTGTTTTTCAGAGTGCATAAAAGTAGCTTCATGATACAATAAGTCGACTCCTTTTACAAACGACAGATACTTTTCATGTGGAGCACTATCAGCACAGTAGGCGTAAGATTGTGGAGCAGGCGGATCAATCGTTAATGCTTTATTGGGAATTACTTCGCCTTCTTCTGTCGTAAAATCTGCACCTTCTTTTAATTTACCTCTAAAGTAATTAGGAACGTTATAAAAGGCCACGCGCTTACCATCAATTTTTCTTGGTTTGGGTTTTTCTTGAAACCGATACCCAAAGCATTTTATACGGTGATTAACCTCAAAAGCAGTAACCTCCACTTCACTATCCTCATAAATAGGTACATTTTTGCCTTCTACATGATGATAAATTTGCTGGAAACTTAAACTACCGCCTGCATATTTAAATTGCACTTGGATTACTTCCTGTAGCTCTTTTGGTCCATAGATGTGGACAGGAGACTTTCTGCCCAACATATGCATGGTGGATAACAATCCGACTAAACCAAAAAAGTGATCACCGTGCAAGTGGGATATGAATATATGATCAAGCTGCTGAAAACGAACCTTATAACGACGCAATTGCAACTGAGTTGCTTCTCCGCAATCAACTAAAAACAGGTTTCGCTCGGTAGTTACTAATTGAGATGTTTGATTTCTAGCTAATGTAGGTGCTGCTGCTGCACTTCCGAGAATGAGAACTGATAGCGCCATTAAATCAAATCGTCTAATTCCTTTTCTAGGTTATCCATAAAAATATAATCAACGGCCTCATTGTAGGTTGGGACTATATTTAGAATAGTATCTAATTGAGAAATTTCGATCAACTTTTTCACAGAAGCTTGTAATCCGCATAAAACCAAAATACCCTGGTTTTCTTTTGCTATCCGATTCATGACGAGAATAGCACTAAGACCTGAAGAATCACAATACTTAACTGCTGACAAATCAAGGATAAAATTAGCAAACCCTTCCTCGTTCAAAATTACGGCATCTGACTTCACTGAAGGTGCCACAATAGAATTGAGTTTTTCGACTTCAAGTTTTAATCCTGCAAACTTTTCTTCTCGTAATATTTCGTAGTCCATAATTACTGTTACTTCTTCCGTTCGAATATAGTAAAATATTTTTAAGCCCTACCACTTAACAGGTATAAAACAGCCATTCGGACGGCTACTCCATTTTCTACTTGATTTAAGATGATGGAATGCTCCGAATCGGCAATATCAGAGGTAACCTCCACACCTCTATTAATCGGCCCAGGGTGCATAATGGTTATTTTCTTATTGAGTTTATTTAATCGCTCGAGCGTAAGGCCATATAAATTAGCATACTCACGAATTGATGGAAAGAACTTTACTTGGTTCCCTTCGTTTTCAGCACCTTGACGCTCTAGTTGAATACGGAGCATCATGGCTACATCGCACCATTTTATAGCTTCATCCAAACTATACTCTACTTCCACTCCTAATGTTTCTATGTACTTTGGAATCAATGTTGGTGGACCACATACTTTAACTTTAGCACCCATTTTTTGCAAGCAATATATATTTGAAATAGCTACTCTAGAATGCGCAATATCACCTACAATTACCACTTTCTTACCTTCGAGGTCACCGAATTTTTCACGAATAGAAAATGCATCAAGTAATGCCTGTGTTGGGTGCTCATGAGTTCCATCTCCTGCATTGACGATACTTGCGTTAATGTTTTTCGATAAAAATACAGCAGCTCCTGGGTTGGGGTGGCGCATCACCACAACATCCACTTTCATGGCGAGTATATTGTTAACCGTATCGATTAACGTTTCGCCTTTAGATACAGAAGATCCACTTGCAGAGAAATTAACCACATCAGCAGACAATCGCTTTTCTGCAAGTTCAAAAGAAAGCTTCGTTCGTGTTGAATTCTCAAAAAATAGATTGGCAATAGTAGTATCTCTTAAAGAAGGAACCTTTTTAATCGGTCGATTGATTACTTCTTTAAAATTATCGGCCGTATTGAAAATTAATTCAATGTCTTTTCTTGTTAAGTCTTTAATTCCTAATAAGTGGCGGGTCGATAATTTTTCCATTCTTTACTCAGGGGTATATAAAATGATTTGATCTTTTCCATCGGTTTCTTTCCACTCTACTTTTACTCGCTCTTCAGCAATAGAGTCTACCTCAGTACCAATATAATTGGCTTCTACGGGCAAATGTCGGCTGTCCCTTCGGTCTACCAACACCATTAGTTCCACGAGTTGTGGTCTTCCATATGCAAGCATTGCATCTAGGCCTGAACGAATTGTTCTTCCTGTATACAATACATCATCAATTAAGATGACTTTTTTATTTTCAATAGTAAAATCAATTTTCGTAGCATTTGGAATTAACGGATTCTCTTGACGACGGAAATCATCCCTAAAGAATGTAACATCCAATCGCCCTAAAAGAATGGTCTTATCCAAAATCTTTTCCAACTCTTTGTGGATACGTTCTGCCATATATATACCTCTCGGCTGCAGGCCTAAAATAACTGAGTCCGAAAAGTCGTGATGATTTTCAATAAGCTGATAACAAAGTCGCTTGATAGTGAGCTGTAACTTTTTGCTATCATGTATGAGGCGTTCATTAACCATATTGGCCACAAATATAAAAATCTAAAGCGATGTTAGGTCTATTAACGCTGCAATAATTTAAAATAAACGCTTAATTTTAACGAATCAAATATTATTATCTATGTTAACAGAACGATTAGAAGACGCACTTAATAAACAAGTAAGAATAGAAGCTGAATCATCTCAGGTATATTTAGCTATGGCATCATGGGCTGAAGTTAAAGGACTTGAAGGAGTTGCAGCATTTATGTACATGCATTCAGATGAAGAAAGACAACACATGCTTAAGTTAGTTAAATACATCAATGAGCGTGGCGGACATGCAACTGTTTCTGATTTAGCAGCACCAAAAACAGCTTATGGCTCACCAAAAGAAATGTTTGAGTTATTATTTAAACATGAGGTAATGGTATCACAAAGTATAAATGACTTGGTTGCGATCACGCTTGAGGAGAAAGATTATTCAACACATAACTTTTTACAATGGTATGTAGCTGAGCAAATTGAAGAAGAAGCACTTGCAAGAACAGTATTGGATAAAATAAATCTAATTGGAGACGATAAAGGTGGACTTTACTTGTTCGACCGTGATGTTAAAACACTTACTGTTGAACCTGCAGGAGCTGAAGGAGCTTAATTATTTTTAACAGCGTTGCTTATTTAGAATGATTTTAAATAAGTATTTTTGAACCGTCAATAAATGGTGGTGAAAAAAAAGAAACTCATAAAAGCACATAAAAAGGAACTCAAGAAACTCAACTTGAAAACCAAGTGCTGCGATAAATACAAAAAGGGCAAAGCTTGCGGGCGTTGCCCTTACATGTATCTATTAAGAGAGGAGCGAGTAGCTTAATCATCTACTTACTCTTATCATCCCAATTAGCTTATATTTAAAACGCTTAGGATAATGCGATTACCTTCATTTTTTAAAAGTAGACAACCCAAACAATTTGAGTTCACTCCTCGCTATTACAATGAGTCAAAAGAAGCCATGCAAGAGCGCAGAGCGCGCATAAAAGCAGAGCTAGAACGTGAACGAGGAGCAAGCATAAGTAATTATAGTAGTGATCACTTAAGAGGTTCCTTAAAACAGCAATGGCAAAGCAATAAGAATACATCTAGCTTTTCAAAAAAATCCAACAGTAGAATTCTATTGATTCTTGTTTTACTTTTTGGACTCGCATACATGGTGTTAAAGTAAGTTAGTACTCCCCTATTTTTGTAGGAAAATGAGGCTTAAAAGCCTGTTCATTTTTGTATTTTTGCACACTTAACGCTTTTCTTTTTACACTCATCATTCATGTCAGATATTATACAACTTCTTCCCGACTCCGTAGCCAATCAAATTGCTGCAGGTGAAGTTGTTCAACGTCCCGCATCAGCGGTTAAAGAATTATTAGAAAATGCTATTGATGCCGGTGCGACAGAAATTACACTCATCATAAAAAACGCCGGTAAAACGCTTATTCAAGTTATTGATAATGGCAAAGGCATGAGCATTACAGATGCTCGTATGGCATTTGAACGCCATGCAACGTCCAAAATAAAGTCAGCTGACGACTTATTTGCACTCCGAACCATGGGATTTAGAGGTGAAGCCCTTGCTTCTATCGCCGCAATTAGTCAAGTGGAGTTGCGCAGTAAACAAGCCAATGAAGATCTTGGAACACGATTGATTATTGAAGGCAGTGTAGTAGATTCGCAAGAGCCATGCTCCTCAAGCGTAGGATCTAACTTGAGCGTAAAAAATCTATTCTTTAATGTTCCTGCAAGAAGGAATTTTTTAAAGAGTAACCCAGTAGAGACGAAACACATCATAGAGGAGTTTTATCGTGTGGCAATGGTACACCCTGATATTGCCTTCAAAATGTATGCGGAAGACAATGAGTTATTCAACCTGATTAAGGGCAGTTTCAGGCAACGAATCGTCGGAATATTTGGAGATAAATACAACCAGCGACTGGTTCCTGTTGATGAAGTGACCGACATTGTAAGTGTTAGTGGGTTTGTTGGAAAACCTGAATACGCAAAGAAAACAAGAGGAGAACAATACTTCTTTGTGAACGATCGATTCATTAAAAGTCCTTATTTAAATCACGCAATACAACTTGCTTTTGACGAGCTAATTACAAAAGACCAACACCCCTCTTATTTTTTAAAATTAGAAATTGATCCGGCAAGGATCGATATCAATATACACCCAACAAAAACAGAAATAAAATTTGAAGATGAGCGCTCGATTTATGCCATTATTCGAACTTCTGTAAAGCAAGCATTAGGCAAATACAACATTGCGCCAAGCTTAGATTTTGAGCAGGAAACAAGCTTCACCGCATCACATGCAGCGCCGGATCAAGTAAAGGTTCCTACGATCGATGTTAATCCCAATTTTAACCCTTTCGAGACCACTCAAAAGCCGCCGAAACCCGCTGTTCATTATCCAATGGACTACAAAAAGGAGAAAGTCGATACCAATTGGCAGTCCCTATATTCTCAGCAAGATTTTGAAAAAGAATCACCTAACTTTGAAAGCACTGAGCCTGAAGTAACGAATGTAATTACGGCCAACTGGGATGAAGCTCCAACACAACACAACCATAAGATGGTACAGTTGCACCAACGGTATATCATGACACAGATTAAATCTGGTGCTGTTATTATCGATCAAGCGCGGGCACACGAACGCATACTTTACGAGCGTTTTGTAAAAGCATTTAATGATAAGAACCATGCGAGCCAACGGTTGCTATTTCCTGAAACTATAGAGTTTGCGCCAACTGACTTTGCGCTGATGAATGGACTAATTGAAGAAATTAACCAGTTGGGATTTGAAATTAATGAGTTTGGTAAAAATACCTTTGTTGTTAATGCTGTTCCTGTGGAGCTAACAGAAAGCAACCTCGCTGATTTATTAGAAAAACTACTGGATCAATTTAAATTGCATAATGATGATTTAAAGTTGGACAAACGAGAAAGCCTTGCACGCTCGTTGGCACATAATACTGCGATTAAAAGAGGTAAACTATTGCATGAGGCAGAAATGCAAAACCTAATTGATGAGCTATTTGCTTGCGAAGCACCTAACACACTGCCCAACGGCAAACCCATCGTAATTACATACAGTATCGATGAACTTGATAAACGATTTCAACGCTTATGAATTTCCAACGACAATCCTTTTTAAGTAATATACCTGAGGTAGTTAAAAATTTACTCATCATTAACGTGATTATGCTATTGGCTACCATGGTAATGGAAAGTAGAGGGCTGAGCTTAAACAACATGCTTGGGATTCATCATTATTCTAGTCCGGAATTTAAGCCCTACCAATTGGTAACCTATATGTTTATGCACGGTGGCTTTACCCATCTATTTTTCAACATGTTCGCACTATACATGTTTGGAAGGGTACTAGAAACCGTCTGGGGTCCTAAACGATTCTTATTGTATTACATGGTCACGGGTGTAGGAGCTGCTTTGGTCAATATGACTGTTCAGTCTTTTGCATTGAGTGGTATGGAAGAGGCTGTGAATTATTATGTTCAGAACCCTACTCCATCCAATTTTGAGTTATTTTTAGATGATTATGGTGGCGGTGGAAATTACATGCAGTTTATCGCTGATTTTACGGAAAATGCACAAAATAATGAATACATAGCAGCTACAATAGAAAAAGCGCAACAGATGTTAATTGCTACCCGAGATATGCCTACAGTAGGAGCATCAGGATCTGTATTCGGTATACTACTGGCCTTTGGAATGTTGTTTCCAAACACACAATTAATGCTTTTAATTCCTCCAATCCCTATTAAAGCTAAATATTTTGTCATCATTTATGGTGCGCTAGAATTGTACTCAGGTATTAGCAATAACCCTGGAGATAACGTTGCACATTTTGCCCATCTTGGTGGTATGCTATTTGGCTTTTTCTTAATACAATACTGGAAAAAAGACACAAGTAATTTCTATTAAACATATGAGTAAGTTTTCGTTTAGTCAGCTGACCCAAAAATATAAAGATGCAGATGCATCTACTCGACTGATTTACATTAATGTAAGTGTATTTCTTATCATACATTTAATAGGTCAGATTCTATGGCTCTTTAATGTAACTGATAGAGGCACATCATTAGTTGATCAATTTTTTGCAGTCCCTACTAGCATTGGTAATCTCATTTATCGCCCATGGACTATATTCACCTATATGTTTATGCATACCGGCTTACTGCACTTGCTTTTCAACATGGTAGCCCTTTATTATAGTGGAAAGTTATTTAGTCAATTTCTTGGACAAAAGAAAATTTGGAGCGTATACATCAATGGTGGAATAGCAGGAGCATTATTATACATCCTTTCTTACAATTTATTTCCTGTATTTGGTGATGCCATCAGTGTTTCTAAAGCTATAGGAGCTTCCGCCTCCATTATGGCTATTATTGCCGGAATTGGGACTTATATGCCCAATATGCAAGTACGATTGTTCTTCTTAGGCAATGTAAAACTAAAATGGATTATTATTTTTTTAGTGGTCGTAGACCTATTAAGCATTAGCCAGAGTAATAGCGGTGGTCATATTTCACATTTAGGAGGAGCGTTGTTCGGGTATTATTTTGCGATTCAATATAAAAAAGGAAAAGATATCAGCAATTGGGTTTGGCCTGTTGCAGCATTTTTTCAACGTTTATTCTCATTTAAAGGAAAACCCAAATTTAAAGTAAAGCATAACTCAGGTATTCCAAAATCAGATTATCAATACAATGCTCAGAAAAAAAAGAATCAAGATCAGCTAGATGCAATTTTGGATAAAATTTCTAAGTCAGGTTATGATAGCTTAACGAAAGAGGAAAAGAACTTTTTATTCAAACAAAGCAAATAATGGGGTTCAGTCCATTTAAGTTTAAATATTCTCGCATCGTTTACGGGTTTATCTTTCTATTTCTAGGAATACTGTTTGCTCTTTTACCAATGATTCCATTAGGCTACTTTTTTCTTTTTGGAAGTCTACTTCTTTTAGCCAAAAAAGTACCCGCCCTTAATAAATGGATCCGATGGCTGAAAATCAAAGATAAATCAGGTCGTTTAAAAAAAGTTGAACATCGTCTCAATAGCTTTTTTGGAGAAGAAGATGAAACTTATTGATCAAATAGCGAGCTTAGGTCAGCCTTTATAAATGGATGATTAAATTAGGGTTCATTTTTTAAATTTAGTTTATCTTACACGTTTTTATTGATTTATAAAAACTATGGACACATCAGAACAGCCAATCATATTAGATAATTCAAAAAATGCTAAATGGGCTCAACGTTTAATATGGGTAGTTATGGTGATCGATCTGATTGGGCTATTTTCATCATATTTTCAATATGAATTGCTCATTGCTGTTCAAAATCAAGAACTTGTAACGCAAGAGGCTGCAGACGCAAATGACCTTAGAGAGCAAATAATAAGTATTATCTATTTAGTAGCCTACCTCACTTCGGCTGTCTTCTTTATTCGATGGTTTAGAAATGCTTATTTGAACCTTTCAAAACGAACGGTAATTAATAGCAGTATCAGCATGGCCATTTGGGGGTGGATCATTCCAATTGTTTCAGTCTTTAAACCCTATCAAATAATGAAAGAGATGTGGACTGACTCTTGTTTGAAAATTCGCTTAAAAGAACCTGCTTATGCGGAGCCATCAACTACGATCATTGGCTTGTGGTGGTTCTTTTGGTTAGTCACCAATGTGATAGGAAATAACATCTTTAAATACACACTTAAAAGTGAAACAATTGCTGATTATCTTAACCTGACCATTGCAGACATGGCACTTTCTTTTTTGAGTGTACCAATGGCGATACTCGCTTACTTAATGATTGAACAATACAACGAAATTGAACGTAAACTAGCCACCATTGAAGAAGGTGAGATTAATGAAATAGTTGATCAACCGTTGGTTTAATTCTGTGTAATTAGGTAATAATTAGTTTAAAGTATTTTTATTTATATCAACAGCCTTTATGTCGCTAAAAGTGATTTATTATTTTCAATAAAGGAAGCCTGAAATATACATTAATACTTAATCTCCATTTAAATTTTAAATCGACTGTCTAAGCTATATTTCCCGGGACCTGCAAGCAGTAATGTGAGAAATGCCACAAAATAAACCAATCCTAATTCCTGTTTCGCTAAGGAGTCTCCACCATGCACAATAAAGACCGCTACTCCCATAGTTATCAATAGAGGAATGGTAGCAAATCGGGTAAATAAACCAAAAACAAGTAAAACAGGGCAAAACACTTCAGCAAATACGGCTAAGCTATAGCTAACTTCAGCACTTACACCTAATGGATCAGGAAAACTCGAAAATGCCTTTTCAAAATTAAGCACCTTTGGCCATCCATGATTTAAAAGCAGGAGCATCGAAAATGAAAAGCGCATTAGCAAAAGTGATAAATCAGCAAACTTTAACGGATAATTTTTCATTAGTCGATGTAGTCTTTTTTAATAACCAATGCATAATTATTGTCGTCTAACTTGAGGTACCCCTGATCGTAAACGTATTTATAGATACTCCCATTTTTGGTAATGTATTCACTCGTGAAATAACTAAAGTTAAATCCTTTGGCTTCCATTTTGCTTGAAGTCGTTCTTGATTTTCCATGGGGATTTAATTCTTCAAGAATTCTTCTATTTTTTCGAAGGATGTAGTTGATATTACGCACAGTGTTATTAGTATCCTTGTTTTGTCGGTTGTTGAAGGTGTTTCTGCACTGGTCAGAACAGAACTTTTTATCGATTCTACCTTCGAATTCTTCTTTACACTCTTCACATTTTTTTACCACCATCTGATAAAAATAATAAAACTCCTAAAATGAGTAAACTAATTACTGACTTATCTTGATTTTACATCTCATCAATTTTAGTTCTCACAAAACCTATTATCTTCGTCTTCCTAATCTGTATTATGGCTAAAAGCACATCACTTTCTGAAACCAAAGGGTTACTGGGATTAACAGCAACAATGGTTATTGGTTTCCTGATTTCTTTTTTACTCACTGCATTTCGACAAGACCTTTCTTCAGATGATTTTTACTTTGCAGAATATCTATACAATAATAGTATTTGGGAGAGTGTGCAAATTGAGCGCGATACGTGGAATAGTCGATGGGCCTCATTACTACTCAACTTTTCGCTACTATCATTACATAACTCAACTTCTATTTTTCTACTAACTTATAGCATATTGAACATTTCTTTGGCTTATTTAATTGCTAAACAATGGTCAAAAGGATATGCTAATCCCATCATAATATCAGGATTCCTTACGTACTTTATTTTCATAGGCACTTTCGATATTGGGGAAGTATGGTTTTGGCTCTGCAGCACTACAGCCTATCTCACTTCTACTCTGATGCTGGTATATATTTTTCAATCACTAAAAGATAGAATCTCCATCTCTTTAGGTCTGTTATTCATCCCTATGATTGTTTACATTGGCGGGAGCAGCATGCCTATAGCACTGGTAGCACTATTTCTATTATTAAAAAGTCTAGTCAATCAATTAAAAGGAGATCAACAAAATATTCAGTGGATGGTGTTGTTTACTGTTACTCTATTAATCAGCTTGTTATATCTCCTAAACGGACAAGGAAGCTATAAACGTCAGTTAGCCTTTGATATGGTTCCCTTGATGGATTTACCATTTTTACACATAAAATTGGTAGTATTGATACTTTGGAAGACCATAATACCTAAGACACTATTTTTATTGGTCATTGGAACTCCATTCCTCTTCTTACCATCAAATCTTCCTCCTAATTCTGCGGGTAAACTAACAG
>CBFHLF010000002.1:0-31211 GCA_965656555.1 uncultured Acidiluteibacter sp.
TTGTTTTTTCTATTAATGTGCTCCGATCTAAAAAGCCGTTGATAAAAATACCTTCGGGAAGCGTCTTCTGAATTTCAGTTACTCTATTTTGAACTGCAGTGATTACTTCATTAGAATTGGCATCTTTCAGCATCATAACTTGACCAAGCACTTTTTCTCCTTGTCCATTGGCGGTTATAGCTCCAAAACGATTGGCACTGCCAAAGGCCACATGTGCTACATCTTTAATCAAGATCGGTAGGCCATTTCTGTTTTCAACTACTATATTTTCTATGTCCTCTATCTTGCTAGCCAAACCATCTCCTCGAATAAAATAGGATTGATTGGCTTTTTCGATGTATCCGCCACCTGCAACGCTGTTGTTTTTTTCTAGCGCATCCATTACTTGAGTAATCGATATTTTTTTAGCGGCCAATTGTTCCGATTTGATGGCTACTTCATATTGCTTGAGTAAGCCTCCCCAGCTGTTAACTTCTACTACACCTGGAATTCCTGAAAGCTGACGACGAACAATCCAGTCTTGTATGGTTCTTAATTCCATTAAGGAGTAGCGGTCTTCATAACCTGGTTTCACATCAATGATATATTGATAAATTTCTCCTAGTCCAGTTGTGATCGGTCCCATTTCAGGGCTCCCAAACTCTTTTGGGATCTTTTCTGATGCAGCTTTTATTTTTTCTGCAAGAAGTTGTCTAGGCAAATAAGTTCCCATATCATCTTCAAAAACAATAGTTACAACAGAAAGCCCAAATTTTGAAACCGAACGAATTTCTTTTACTCCGGGAAGGTTTGACATCTCGAGTTCTACAGGATAAGTGATGAACTGTTCCATGTCTTGTGTAGATAAGCTTTTACTTGTGGTAATAACTTGTACTTGGTTGTTGGTGATATCCGGAACAACGCCTACCGGAATTTGATTCAGTGAGAACAACCCTACTACTGCGATTGCGGTAGTAAATAATAGTATAATTAGTTTGTTGCTTAAACTGAATTTGATGATTTTTGATAGCATAAACGTAAGTATTACAAGGTGATACTAATGCTGCATCAATAAGGATTGATGCAGTTGATAGACACTTTATATAATAAAGTGATCTTAATAAATCGTTTATGCTATTTTCGGCGGCTGAAAGATATCAGCTGAAGTTACAGAAGTAACCGGTAAAAGGTAGAAAAATTGTAGAGAAAGTAAACTGCCGAATGGCAATGGTATTTGATCTTTCTCAATAAAATCTGCTAAAAAAATTGTTGAAGTATGCGCACCTAGGTGATGATTAAATGGAAGTTGCTCATGCTGGCTGCTTTCATTTTCATGGTTTGCACTATGTTCTTCTTTTAGATTTCCGTAATGCTTGGAAACAAAAGTAAAAATATCATCACCAAATTCTTCGTAATGGTATTGGGCATGTTTAAAAAAATCATCTAATTTAATCATATCATTAGCCGATACATTCATACTTTGTGAAAGTATGATTACGGACAATATGAATGGAATGACTCTTTTCATTTCAACTGTAAAGTTAAGTTATTTATAAATATAGTTTGTTACTTATGTTACATAAGTAACTTCGTTGTTTAATTAATTTTGAAATATTGGGTTAATAAATAGATCTTTACAACTATTATTTAATGAATATGATTGAAGTGTTAAAAGAAAATTACGGACACTTATTTGAAGAGGCATTGCTTCAAGAAATTAATCAGGTAGGTACGTATAAAGAGGTGTCTGAGGGAGATTATTTAATCGAGATTGGTGATTATGTAAAATCAATGCCATTACTTGTATCAGGTGCTGTAAAAATACTCAGAGAGGATGAAGAAGGAGATGAATTGTTGCTTTATTTTCTAGAAAGAGGAGAAACCTGTGCCATGACTATGCAATGCTGCATGGGGATGACGAAGAGTGAGATCAGAGCAATTGCTGAATTGGATACCACATTAATCATGATACCAGTGCAAAAGATGAGCGAATGGATTGCTAAGTATAGCACATGGCGGGATTTTGTGTTTGCTAGCTATCACAATCGATTAAATGAAATGCTGGAGACCATCGATAGAATCGCTTTTAAAAAGATGGACGAGCGACTTTTAGCATACTTAAAAGAAAAAGTTCGGATTTCAAAGGACAATACAATTTACTCAACTCATCAGCAAATAGCATATGATCTGCATACATCTCGTGTGGTTATTTCAAGATTATTGAAGGCGCTAGAGAATATGGGTACGATTGAGTTGCACCGAAATTATATTGTGTTAAAGAACTCTTAGTTTGTGAACAAGAGATTGCTTTTAGATAAAGCACTAGTTTTGGGTTGCAAAACTTTCACCTGCCTGCACATGAAAAGGCAGTAGCTACTTCACTGTTGATTATTTCGAATATATAATTGATTGGCTTTTTAGGCAATGTGCAGAATTTGGAAATTGATTGGACTTTCTTAGGCATCTTTTTGGTTTTATCGATTGTTGGAATATTTGGAGGTATTTACCGTAATCAATTTGTCGATGTGAAAAAGACCTACGTCTGGTTCTGGGTGGTTTGTGGAGTTGATGGGTATTTGTATTATCTTCAAGGAGATAAGCTAATAGTGGATACTTTTAAGATGTGCTGAAAAAATATCCATTATGTAACAAATGTCACTTTTTTTGTCGTTTGCTCCCATTAACTTTGTTGTATAATTAGATATTAATCAAAAAAATATATACAATGAAACTAGAGCAAATTTATACAGGATGTTTAGCACATGCAGCTTATTACTTAGAAAGCGAGGGAGAAGTAGCTATTTTTGACCCGTTAAGAGAAGTACAACCATACATCGATAGAGCAAAAGAAGATAATGCAAAAATTAAGTATGTTTTTGAAACGCATTTTCATGCTGACTTTGTAAGTGGTCATCTAGACTTAAAAAGTAAAACAGGAGCAACTATTGTTTTTGGCCCTACAGCTAAACCGGGATATGATGCTGAGGTAGCAGTTGACGAACAAATTTATAAGGTTGGGAAATGTCAAGTAAAGGTATTGCACACTCCCGGGCACACTATGGAGAGTTCGACTTATTTGGTGATTGATGAACAGGGAAAAGAACATGGTATTATTACAGGAGATACGCTGTTTATTGGTGATGTAGGTCGCCCTGATTTGGCACAACATGTTATTTCTGATTTAACAGAAGATAAATTAGCAGGTCACTTATTTGACTCCTTGCGCAATAAGATTATGCCTTTGAGCGATGATTTAATCGTTTACCCTAACCATGGGGCAGGCTCTGCTTGTGGTAAAAATATGAGCAAGGAAACTACGGATACTTTAGGCAATCAGAAAAAGACCAACTATGCTTTGCGCCCTGACATGACCAAAGAAGAGTTTAAAAAAGAATTATTGGAAGGGTTAGTGCCACCTCCAGGATATTTTCCTCAAAATGTATTGATGAACATAAAAGGTTATGAGAGTTTAGATACGATTATGGAAAAGTCAGAACAGCCACTTTCTCCTGCTGCATTTGAGGCCGCTGCAAATGAAACAGGAGCCTTGATGTTAGACGTAAGATCGCAACAAGATTTTGCTAAAGGCCATATACCGCGTTCTATTTTTGTGGGGATTGATGGTAGTTTTGCACAATGGGTAGGAGCAATGATAGTTGATGTCAAACAACCCATTTTAATAATAGCAGACACTGGAAGAGAAGAAGAAGCAATTACCCGGTTAACTCGAGTGGGATTTGATAATACCATAGGATTTCTAAAGGGTGGATTTGATTCTTGGAAGAAAGACGGCAGAGAGTATGATACAGTAGATACCACTTCCCCTCATGGTTTAAAATCTGAACTAGAAAAGGAGGATCATTATCCAATCTTTGATGTTCGAAAGGCTAGTGAGTATCAATCAGAGCATATAGAGATTGCTAACAATACGCCACTAGATTTTATTAATGATTATTTGGCTGAATATCCTTCTGATAAGCCATTTTATCTGCACTGTGCGGGTGGTTACAGAAGTATGATTGCCGCTTCAATTTTGAAGAGTAGAGGAATTCATAACATGATTGATGTAGAAGGTGGATTTGATGCTATAAAAGAAGAAGGAATTAAAACCACAGATTACGTTTGCCCTACTACTTTATTGTAGAGGTTAAGATTTTACTGAGGAGTGGTTCCCTCATTAATTTTTCATGTTTTAAGGTTTGGAAGGAGTTGCTTGATTCAAGCAACTCCTTTTTATTGTGTAACTATTGTTACGTAATGTTTTATAATTACCGCTTACTTTTAACCTAAAAATATGAGGATATTTATAGTAGTGTTGATAGTATTTATATTTTCAAGTTGTTCATTTTTAAAACCATATAATATAGGAATGGCTACGAATGCAGATAGTATATCAGGTGTTTTGGCTGGAGACAAGCCAGTGCAGACAACCGTTTTGTTTAATAATGTTGATCAAAAAGTAATTGTACTTAAGATTCAAAAAAATGATACGCTAAAAGAACACATAAGTAAAGTTCCTGCTTTGTTTGTCTGTGTCAAGGGATCGGCTGTATATAAAGAAAAGAATGGGAGAGTAGTCAAAATGAAGGGTGGCGACTATGTTGAGATTCCACAAGATGTATTGCACGAGGTTACAGCCAATGAATTAAGTGACTTTTTGTTGATTAAATAGGGAATTATGAAAAAATATACGTTAGCCGTAGTAGGAATTGGCTTATTGATGGCCTGTAATATAGGAACCAATACTAATGAGCAATTAGCAGACAACCAAGAACAAGAAACTGTTCACGAAGGTGAGATTTTATTGAAGAAGAATTGTTATGTCTGCCATCACCCTACAATGGGAAAAGGAAGAATAGCTCCACCGATGCAATACGTAAAAGAGCATTACATCAAAGAAGGAACTACGGAAGAAGAATTTAAGAATGCATTTATTTCTTTCATAAAACATCCTACCAAGGAAAGTGCTAAGATGCCTGGAGCTATTGCCAATTTTGGATTAATGCCTCAGCAAGCGTTCCCTGAAGAAACGCTTAAAAAGATTGCAGATTATATTTACAACAATGAAATTGAGGGGCCTGTAGATTTTAAAGAGCACAAAAAGAAGCATGGAAAAGGTAACCAAATGCACAAAGGAGATGAGCAGAAGTCTGAGATGACTAAATCCGAAAGGGGATTAGAATATGCTTTGAGCACAAAGGCTGTTTTAGGTAAAAACTTAATGGGGAAGATTCAATCTGAAGGAACTATAGGAGCTTTGGAGTTTTGTAATATTAAAGCCATTCCATTAACGGATAGTATGGCGAATGCTCATCATGCATTGATAAGTCGTGTAACGGACAGGCCAAGAAATCAGAACAATCTTTTGGCAGATAATGAAGTGCCAACCTTGAACTTATTTAAACAAAAAGCAAGTGATGGAGTAGAACAAGATCCAGTGTTGAGAGAAGAAAATGGCAAAACATATTTCTATTTTCCAATCATGACAAACTCCATGTGTATGCAATGCCATGGAAAGCCAGGGACAGATATCGAGAATTCTACTTTAGCAGCCATTAAGGCAAAATATCCAGAAGATAAAGCTACTGGCTATGGAGTGAATGAAGTACGCGGAATGTGGAAGGTGGTTTTTGATTGATTTTTCAATAAAACATTGAATCAATTTAACAATGAGTTTACGTAACAATTATTCTTGTCTGTAGTAATTTTGCGTAGTATCATCCTAATTCAGTACTAATAACGCTTTGAGAATACCTAGGTGTTATTCGCGGTTGAGCTTTTAGAAAGTGAAAGGATTAATTACTTTGAATTATCCTCATACCAATCTCCCTCATCAAAACGTTTCGGAGAAGGTTTTCCGTCTTTTAGTATTTTATACACCAAAAAGACAAATACTCCATTTCCTGCAATGAATAACAGATAAATAAGATTAAAACTAAAGTTTAACGTTGGTGTCATTACGATGAACAGTAACACCGCTAATGATAGGCTTATTATTATGGCTAAATTTCTCATATAATTTTAACAATTAACCTGTTGAATTGTTGAGTTTATCTTATTGGATACGAGAATATTTACATTTATTTCTTCTAAAACCAAACATTTCTACTCCACGGTAACAAAGGTTACTGACTTGCCCCCGCACTTAGCCGCACCTTTGCATCATAATTTATTTTATGATGAAAAAACACATTCTAATATGGTCTTTAGGAATTGCATCTGTAGCTCTTTTTGGGCAATCAGCAGAGCGCATTCCAATCACAAAAGCAACTGTGCTTTCGAAAGTGGATGCACAAAATAGTTCCATAAAAATTGCGGAGCAAAACTACAACAGTGCGAAAGCTGGTTTTAGTCAGGCGAACGCGGTCATCTTACCGACTATTTCAGTTTCGCATACCGCTATGGTTACAACCAATCCGCTAATGGCCTTTGGGTCTAAACTAAATCAGGAGATTTTAACAGCTACAGACTTTAATCCTGCTTTATTAAACGATCCGGATCAAATCGAGAACTATGCGACGAATATCGCTTTTGAACAGCCACTCATTAATGTGGATGGGTTTTATCAGCGTAAGGCTGCAAAAATGCAAATGCAAGCCACCAAATTACAGTGGGATCGATCCATAGAGCATATTTATTTGGAAGTGGATAAGGCGTATATGCAACTTCAACTGGCACATAAAGCCGTCGCAGTAATGAAGCAAGCAGTAATAACAGCAGAAGCCAATAAAAAAGTAGCCAAAGATAATTTGGAAGCAGGCTACATGCAGCAGGCTGATTTTTTATCGGTAGAAATTCAAGTCAATCAACTAAAGGACCAATTAAGAGTAGCGGAATCACAGTTACAAAATGCTTCTGATTATTTGGGTTTTTTAATGAGCGAGCCAAGTGAAGCAATATACCTTCCTTCAGACTCCCTAGAGATTCAATTGGGAGAAGTAGAAGCTGTTCAATTGTCTGAAAATCGATCTGATATTCAGGCGATGAGTTTAGCTTCACAAGCGTATAAAAAAATGCACCAGTCAGATAAGATGAGCTTTTTACCTCGATTGAATGCTTTCGGTAGTTACCAATTGTATGATGATGAATTATTTCGCGCTGACGCAGATGGGTATTTGTTAGGTGCACAACTGAGTTGGACACTATTTGAAGGAGCCAAACGATTTGGAAAAACCAAAGAAAGTGGGGCTAATAGTCAAAAAGCAGACTTAGAATACGAGCAATATGTAGCGAAAAGTCAACTAGAAATTAATCAAGCAAAGCGTCAGCTAGCAGATGCTAGACAACAGTTTGAAACGGCACAATTGGCAGAGCAACAAGCCAAAGAAGTGCTGAGAATTCGAACGAATCGCTTTAAAGAAGGGTTGGAGAAAACGACCGATTTATTAATGGCAGAAACACAGTATGCACAAATGCAATTGGCCTATTACCAATCTATTTTCGCTTACAATATGGCACAATCTACACTTACATTTTTAACGAAGAATTAAATCAACTGATATATGAAAACAACGATAATTACAGCAGCAATAGCAATTTTAGCAATCTCACTATATAGCTGTGGAGGTAAGGAAGAAAATAAAACGGCTGTTGCATTAGATCCTGTAAAAGTAGAGGTAATAAAAGTGGCTAGCCCAAATGGATACTCTACCTTAAATTTTAATGGAAAAATAGTAGCGGCTAATTCTGCTAACATTAGTACTCGAATGATGGGTTTTGTAGAACAAGTGAAGGTAAAAGTTGGTGACAAGGTAAAGAAGGGCCAATTATTAATGATGATCAACAATGCAGATTTACAAGCTAAAAGTGCTCAAGTAAAAGCAGCTATTTCTGCAGCTGAGGCAGGATTTGAGAATGCAGAAAAAGATTACAAGCGATTCCAAAGTCTGATGAAGTCAAACAGTATCTCTCAAAAGGAGATGGACGATATGTCGACCAGATACGAAATGACGAAATCGCAATTGGAAGGCGCTAAGCAACAACAACGAGAAGTAAACGCACAATTACAGTATGTGAATTTAAAGGCGCCTTTTGATGGTGTTATTACTAATCGATTCATAGAAGTTGGAGATATGGCTAATCCAGGAATGCCATTATTAGCAATAGAGCAGCCTGGTAAAATGGAAGTAATGGCAATGGTTCCTGAAAATAATATCCAGGCTGTGAAGCAAGGTGCTCAAGCAATTATCTACATCAATTCTATTGATACAGAATTGAAGGGCGTTATTACAGAAGTGAGTAGCTCTTCTAAAAATACAGGCGGACAGTATGCGATTCGAGCAGTGATTAATGATAATAACTCAAAAGTGCGATCGGGTATGTATGCTACTGTTAGTGCATCTGTTGAGGATGAAGTATTAGATAATTCAGCTTTACAAATTCCTAAAGAATCTATTGTAACAAGAGGGCAGCTTTCAGGAGTGTATACCGTAAGCCAACAAAATACAGCCATTTTAAGATGGTTGAAGTTGGGTCAGATTTCTGAAGATAAGGTAGAAGTATTGTCGGGTTTGTCTGCGGGAGAACAATTGATTTTGTCTGCTGAGAGCAAGTTATACAATGGAGCCCCATTAGTTTATTAAGCGTTAGAAAAGATCAAAGTTATGAAAGAAGGATTAGCAGGTAGAATCGCCAAGGTATTCATCAACTCTAAATTAACAGTGTTGTTGATGGTTGTTTTTATGGTGGTTGGGGTATACAGTTCATTTCTGATACCACGAGAAGAAGAGCCGCAGATAGACGTAGCGATGGCTGATATATTTATCGGTTACCCAGGTGCAAGCCCTGAAGAAGTAGAGTCGAGAGTTTCTCAGCCGTTAGAAAAAATGATTTCTAATATCAAAGGTGTAGAGTATGTGTACTCCACTTCAATGAAGGAGCAGGCAATGATCATCGTGCAATATTACGTGGGCGAGGATATAGAACGTTCATTCGTGAAATTGTACACGGAGATGAATAAGCATATGGATCAGTTACCAAAAGGCGTAACCATGCCATTGGTAAAGGCAAGGTCTATTGATGATGTGCCTATGTTGAGTTTGACGCTTTGGAGCGAAAACTATGATGATTATCAAATCAAACAAATTGCCCAAGAGCTTAATGATGAAATAAAGAAAGTAAATGATGTTTCTGCGACGCATTTAATTGGTGGAAGAAACCGTGAAATGCGAGTGGTGTTAAATCCGGCTAAGTTAGCAGCTTCAGGTTTAGATTTCTTAGCCGTAGCAGAAATGTTAAAAGCGAATAACCAGCAACTGAGCAGTGGAAATATTACCAAGAATGACCAAGAGTTTACCGTGGAAACAGGCTTGTTTTTGTCGACTGTTGAGGATGTTGAAAACCTAGTAATTGGCGTACAGCAAAATCAACCCATTTATTTAAAGCAAGTTGCTGAGGTCGTCGATGGTCCTGAAATTCCAACAACTTATGTTCAGCTGGGTTTTGGTCAAGCTAATGAGAAAATTGCTGACTTTCCATCGGAATACCCTGCAGTTACTCTTTCTATTGCAAAGCGAAAAGGTGCTGACGCTATGAAGATTGCTGATGTGATTTTGGATAAAGTAGATGGGTTAAAGGCTACTTTAATTCCAAATGATGTTTTCGTTGAGGTAACTCGAAACTATGGAGAAACTGCTTCTCAAAAGGTTTCTGAACTTTTGATGCACCTAATTGGTGCCATCGTTGCCGTTACTATTGTAGTAATGTTGGCCATGGGCTGGAGAGGTGGATTGGTGGTATTTTTATCTGTTCCTGTTACGTTTGCGCTTACGCTTCTAAGTTACTATTTGTTGGATTATACCTTAAATAGAATTACCCTTTTTGCTTTGGTGTTTGTGACGGGTATTGTAGTGGATGATTCCATAATTATCGCTGAAAATATGCATCGCCACTTTAAAATGAAGCGATTGCCATTTAAGCAAGCAGCGCTTTATGCGATTAATGAAGTTGGTAATCCTACTATTTTGGCCACGTTTACTGTAATTGCATCCGTTTTACCGATGGCATTCGTTTCAGGATTAATGGGGCCCTATATGTCACCGATGCCAATTGGGGCTTCTATTGCTATGATTCTTTCTTTATTTGTTGCATTGACAATTACACCTTATTTAGGATTCATTTTCTTAAGAGAAAAAGAGAAGAAAGGTGGTAAAGAACAAGCTCCTGAAAAAGAGATTACCGATACCATGATTTATCGCATCTATGAGCGATTTGAAAAACCGTTGATTGAAAGAAAAGGATTGCGATGGGGATTCTTAGGATTTACAGCTTTGCTGTTACTGGGTTCTGTAGCTATGTTTTTCACCAAATCGGTAGCAGTAAAAATGCTGCCATTTGATAATAAAAATGAGTTTCAAGTGGTGATTGATATGCCAGAAGGAACTACGCTAGAGCGAACTGATTTAGTGGCGAAAGAAATTGCACAGTTTTTATCTACCCGACCTGAGGTAGTCAACTACCAAAGTTATGTAGGGACTTCTGCACCGATTACCTTCAACGGCTTGGTTCGCCATTATGATGTGCGAAGAGGTAGTAATGTAGCTGACATTCAAGTGAACTTAACTGATAAACACGATCGGTCTGCTCAAAGCCATGGAATTGCAAGTGAGTTTAGGCCATTTATACAAGAAATAGCGAAAAAGTATAATGCCAATGTAAAAGTAGTGGAAGTTCCACCGGGCCCTCCTGTATTGTCAACCATAGTAGCTGAAATTTATGGACCTGATTACAAAGAGCAGATGAAGGTAGCAGCTCAAGTAAAAGCATTGTTGGAGAATACAACTGATGTTGTTGATGTTGATTGGATGGTAGAAGCAGACCAAACTGCTTATGAATTAGTAGTAGATAGAGAAAAAGCGATGCTTTATGGCGTAGCTCCTCAGCAAGTAGTTTATACCATGAATATGGCTTTGTCAAATCAAGCAGTTTCGGCATTGTATGACGAAAATGCAGCCGATCAAGTTGGTATTGTACTCGCGTTAGATCCAAAAGAAAAGTCAACTATTCAGGAAGTAACACAATTGCAAGTGAAATCGAGCCAAGGGAATATGGTGAGTATCGGGGATTTGGTAGATGTGAAAGAGAAAATTGCTGATAAAGCGATTTACCGAAAAAATCAACAACGCGTAGTTTATGTATTAGCTGATATGGCAGGTGAATTAGAGAGTCCTGTTTATGCGATTCTTGGCATGGAAGAAAAGTTAAAAGAGATGGACCTGCCTGCAGGTTATGGAATTAATGAACTATACATTTCTCAGCCAGAGAGCAACGAAGATTTTACGGTGAAATGGGATGGGGAATGGCAAATTACACTAGAAGTATTCCGTGACCTAGGGATCGCATTTTTAGGTGTTATTGTCATGATTTATATCCTGATTGTAGGTTGGTTTCAAAACTTTAAAGCACCAATTGTAATGATGGTAGCTATTCCGCTATCGTTGGTTGGGATTGTTTTAGGGCATTGGGTTATGGATGCATTCTTTACAGCAACTTCGTTTATTGGGATGATTGCTCTGGCAGGTATTATGGTTCGGAACTCTGTATTGCTAATTGACTTTATTAATATTAGGTTAGAGGAAGGTGTTGGCTTGAAACAAGCTGTAATAGAGGCGGGCGCAGTACGAACTACTCCAATTCTTTTGACTGCGGGAACAGTAGTTATTGGAGCTTTCGTAATTCTATTTGATCCAATTTTTCAAGGACTGGCTATCTCATTAATGGGTGGAACCATTGTTTCTACTGTATTAACATTGTTAGTAGTTCCGTTAGTCTATTTTATGATCGAACGTAAAAATCACATCAATTAAAAAGGAGGTATATGATGAAATTATTAATCGTAACAGTGGTAGAGGATTACCATGATAAAGTAATTAAGCTATTTAAAGAAGCAAATATTGAAAATTTCAGTGAGTCTGATATTGATGGCTATAAGAATGCACCTTTAACTATGATGTCCTCTAGCTGGTTTCCTAGTGAGAAGTCTGGTGCTGAATCAAACATGTTTTTCTCTTTTACAGAGGAGTTTAAGGTAGAAAAGCTATTTGAATTGATTACCGAATTCAATAAGAACTTAGAAACAAATAATCCAATTAAAGCGGTAGTGGTGCCGATAGAACGTAGTATTTAAAACATTATAAGATGAAGAATAGAGTAGTAAGAGCCATTGCAGGCACATTTATATTAATTAGTTTATTATTGGCCATTTATGTAGATCAGTCATGGTTGTGGTTTACAGCATTTGTAGGGGCTAACTTATTGCAATCATCCATCACAAAATGGTGTTTGATGGATACCATTTTAGAAAAATTAGGAGTGAAAGACTAGCGATATTTTTTGCCTTAATATTAAACGCTCATTCTGCACAGGCAGAATGAGCTTTTTTGTTTGAAGGCTAAACGTTTTTGAATAAATGTTTATAAAGCTGGAAACTTACAAATACCTTACTTTTGTTGGCTACATTTATTTACTTTCTTAACTGATAAACATTGAAGCAAGAACGATTAGGGTATTTAGATAGCGCAAGAGGATTAGCTGCTATAGGTGTGCTAATTGCTCATGGAATAGCGTCATTTAGTGAGACTAATTTTGAGCTTACTGCCGCATATAATGTTATCGTCTCTTATTTAGATATTGGTAAAATATTTTTGATTTTATTTTTCTTGACTAGCGGATTTGTCATACCATACAGTATCAAAGGAGAGGGGCGTATTGCGTTAAAAAGTTTTGGTATTTCTCGCTTTTTTCGATTGTATCCTGTCTATTGGGTGTCTGCTTTATTAGGGTTTGTTTTATACGGTTCGTTCAATTTTCAGGAGCTACTCTATAATCTAACTATGTTTCAGCAATTTTTTGGAGTTAGAAATATTATCGGATTATACTGGACGTTACAATTGGAGTTGATATTTTATTTTTTAATTGCCCTAACGTTTATATTTAATCGACTTTACAGCAAGAGGTTTTTGTTTCAAACTTCAGTGTTATTTTTATTGATCGCTCTTTTAATGGCCGTTGTTAGAAATATTACGCTAATTAAGTTGCCATTAGCACTTCCATTAAGTTTGTCACTGATGTATTTTAGTTCTTATTACAGGTATGTTGTCTTGGAAAAAGATAAGGTCACAAAAAAATTATCCAACTATTACTTTTTTCTTTATGCAATGGCAATTCCGGCCATAAGCTATTTAGGGTATAATTATGATTTTGGATACAACGAAAACTGGCTTAAATACACGCTTGCCTATTTCATCGGTCTTTATCTATTCTATTTCATTTGTAAAATGAAGTTTACCTCAAAGTCAATGGAGTACTCAGGAAAGATTAGTTATTCGGTGTATGTTTTTCACCCTTTAGTTATTCTAATTATACAAAAAGTAGATTTTACGGCTTCTTTTAATGGATATACAAAATTGATTTTGCTACTAATTATGACATTACTTTTTTCTCACTTTACTTACAAATTAATCGAGCAGCCCTCAATCAACTTAGGCCGAAAATTGCGAAAACGTATCATAGAAAGTTAGGTAGTTTATCAATGAATGGATACTTTTTGCTAAATTGATATATTTATGCTAAATTAGTATATATGAAGATAAATCTCTGTCCAAACTGCAATTCAGATCAGCACATAAAAAGTGGTATTGTTAACGATCGACAGCGTTATAAATGTAAAAGCTGCAATTATTATTTTACTGTTAACAAGGTAGGTAAGAAGATAGATGATTACTATGTTAATAAGGCATTGCAGTTGTATTTGGAAGGCTTGACTTATCGAGAAATCGAGCGAATTTTAGGTATTTCTCATGTGAGTGTAATGAATTGGGTAAAAAAATATAATATTAAGCGTCCATTTAACTCCAACTATCATCCAACTTATAAAATTTTAAATGCAGATGAATTGGCTGCATTTTTCAGCAGTAAAGGAAGTTTGTCGGGTTCAGGTGTTGTTGTAACTGAGCTTGGGGATAAGTATATGATGATAAAGTGGGAGCGATTTAGAGATTAACTATAGTAGTTAGCAAAAAACTATATCAATTTTTACTTCATTCATCCTTTTTTGGAGATTAGTACCGCACACAAAACCAACATTTAGGTATTAACGAAATCAAAAAAGATGAAAAAACTAAACGTATTACTGACGGGAGCACTACTCTTATCTTGTCAGTTTATAATTGCTCAAGGCTCCCCAGATTATGATGGTGGGCTAAAAGTAAAATTCGATGAGGACGGTAAAAAATATCTTCGAATTATTTCATGGGCGCAAGTTCAAGCCGGTGTCGATTTTGACCCTGCCCCTGATGAAACCTCTGTTGACTTTAATTTAAGAAGGGCGCGGGTGCTCATGTTTTCCCAAATCACCGATCGATTTTTAATTCTTACTCATTTTGGGCTTAATAGCCTTACTAAAAACACAATGGGTCCATTAGGTAAAGATGCTGGGTCTCAGTTGTTTTTTCATGATGTTTGGGCGCAGTATAATGTAGCTAAAAATCATACTGTCGGTGCGGGACTGCACTATTTTAATGGCATTTCAAGATTAAATAATCAAAGTACGCTTAATATGATGACGTTGGATAATAATCGACAATCATGGGCTACTATTGGTCTTTCCGATCAATTTGCTAGGCATCTAGGTGTTTTCGGTAAAGGTAAGTTTGGCCGTTTGCAATACCGTGTTTCAATAAATGATGCGGTAGTTAATGGACTAGATGGCCGTGATGCTGATACTACCTTTCAAGGAACAGTTTATGCCGGAGCACGTTTAGGAAATGCTAGCAAGTCAAGTAAAACATATGCTGGTTATTTCGATTACAACTTATTGGATGAGGAGTCTAACTTTTTACCATACAAAGTTGGAAGTTATCTTGGCTCTAAACGCATATTGAATATAGGTGCAGGCTTCTTTTTGCATCCTGAAGGTGCTGTAAATATATCCCCTACAGGTATACAGGAAGGGCAGAATGTAAGTGTTTTTGCTGCAGATGTTTTTTATGATGCTCCAATCGGAGATAATGGTGCCGCCATAACTGCTTATGCAACTTATCAAAAAAATGACTACGGAGATGATTATCTTTTCTCTGCCTATGGTTCTGGGACTATGGTTTATAGCCATGCGGGATATGTTATTCCCGGAAGTATAAAGGATGTTAGATTCCAACCTTACGCATCTTATGCAATTAATGAATATGATGCGAATGACGATAATTTTAATCGTTTGGGGGTCGGTCTAAACGCTTATTTAAGTGGGCATAACTCTAAGTTATCGATCGAATACTCTAATGAAGACCGCTTTGGTACTGTCTCCAATGGCGTATTAATTCAAGCAATGATTTATTTATAAAATTCAAAAAAATGTCAGAAAGTAAAAATGCAAAAGCTTACTGGAAAGAAAACCTTACGTACCTTCTTATCCTATTAGCAATATGGTTTGTCGCCTCCTTTGGTGCCGGTATTCTTTTTAAAGATGCCTTGAATGAATTTAAGTTAGGCGGGTTTAAACTCGGTTTTTGGTTTGCCCAACAAGGTTCAATATATGTGTTTGTTATCTTAGTGTTTTATTATGTTCGAATAATGAATAAGTTAGATAAAAAATACGGCTACGACGAATAATCTCAATTAATCACATTTAAAATATAATATTATGAGCGTTCAAGTATGGACATGGATTTTAGTTGGGGTTACATTTGCCCTTTATTTTGGAATAGCTATTTGGGCTAGAGCTGGTTCAACTAAAGATTTTTACGTTGCTGGTGGAGGCGTGTCTCCTTTAGCAAATGGTATGGCTACTGCAGCTGACTGGATGAGTGCAGCCTCTTTTATTTCTATGGCAGGGTTAATCTCTTTTATGGGCTATGATGGCTCCGTATTTCTTATGGGTTGGACCGGTGGATATGTATTGCTAGCGCTTTTGCTCGCACCATATCTTCGAAAATTTGGAAAGTTTACAGTTCCTGATTTTATTGGAGATCGTTATTATTCCAATACTGCAAGAACAGTAGCTGTATTTTGTGCTTTAATTGTATCGTTTACATACGTTGCAGGTCAGATGCGTGGAGTAGGGATCGTATTTTCACAGTTTCTACAGGTAGATATTACTTTGGGAGTAATTATTGGTATGACAGTGGTGCTAATCTTCGCTTTTTTAGGCGGTATGAAAGGGATTACCTATACGCAAGTAGCCCAGTATTGTGTGTTAATTTTTGCCTTTATGGTTCCAGCTTTTTTCATCTCTATGCAGATGACAGGCAACCCAATACCACAGTTAGGTATGGGAGGTAAAGTAGAAGGCGGAGCTTATTTATTAGATAAGTTGGATGCCTTGCATACAGAATTGGGTTTTAGCGAGTACACCAGTGGAACTAAGTCCACTTGGGATGTATTTGCAATTACAATGGCCTTAATGGCAGGGACTGCAGGTTTACCGCACGTAATTGTAAGGTTCTTTACGGTTCCTAAAGTGAAGGATGCACGTAAATCAGCAGGTTTAGCTTTGTTGTTTATTGCTATTCTGTACACTACAGCGCCTGCAGTATCTGTGTTTGCGAGAACGAACTTAATTGAAACGGTAAAGGATGCGGAGTACTCAGGTATTCCTAACTGGTTTAAGAATTGGGAAAATACCGGTTTGATTGCTTGGGCAGACAAGAATAATGATGGGAAAATCCAGTATGTAAAAGGAGATGCTGTAAAAGGAAAACCAGTTTACACGGAAGAAAGAGGCGAGAATGGCGAACGAATTGTCGCTAATCCAACAGCAGATGCGAACGAGCTATACGTTGATCGTGATATAATGGTACTCGCAAATCCAGAAATTGCAAACTTGCCTAATTGGGTAATTGCGCTAGTTGCAGCAGGCGGCTTGGCTGCAGCGCTATCAACAGCAGCAGGCTTATTGTTGGTTATTTCTACTTCAGTTTCTCACGATTTGATCAAAAAGCAGTTAAAACCTGATATTTCTGATAAAGGAGAGTTAATGGCTGCTCGTATCGCTATTTTAGTTGCCATTATTATTGCTGGGTTATTTGGTATTTATCCTCCTGGGTTCGTTGCAGCAGTAGTTGCTTTGGCTTTCGGGCTGGGTGCAGCATCATTTTTTCCTGCGATTCTATTAGGAATTTTTGATAAAAGAATGAATAAGGAAGGTGCAGTAGCGGGTATGGTTGTAGGTATCTCATTAATGCTGTTTTATATGGTCCGTTACAAAACAGGTCTTTTCGGTGTTATGGATCCACTCCCTGCCGAAGATTGGTGGTTTGGTACTTCTCCTGAGGGGTTCGGGACGATAGCAATGTTCGTAAATTTAACGGTATCATTTGTTATTTCTAGACTGACTCCTGCCCCACCCGTGAATGTGCAAGAAATAGTTGAAAATATTAGGATCCCAAGCGGAGCTGGCGAAGCTTCGGGGCATTAATGCCCTAATTGGTTAAACGGGTGCAGCGTTACATTTTTTTGTAACGCTGCTTTTTTTTAGAATTATTACGATATTAGTTGGCGTGAAAAAAAGACACGAACAAAAGCTTGTTATCTTAGGAATATCCTTGGCATTACTATTTAATGCTCCTTTGGTGTTGATCTTCAATGGTACTTCTGCACTGTGGGGAATACCAATCTTTTACTTTTCAATTTTTTCTATTTGGTTGATCTCTATTGTTATTTCCTATGTTGTACTAAAACGGCACTATGAGTAATTACTTACTGAGCTGCTTGATTTTAGTTTACTTAGCCGTTCTTTTTTACTTGGCTTTTATTGCAGAAAGGAATGCAAAAAGTAAGTGGGTTAATAGCCCTTATGTGTATACATTATCTCTTGCGGTTTATTGCTCTGCTTGGACATATTATGGGAGCGTTGGCGTTGCAGCAACTTCTGGTATATCCTTTCTGCCTATCTACTTGGGGCCTGTTATCGCTGCTCCGCTATGGATCGTGATTCTGCGCAAAGTGATTCGAATTTCTAAACAACATAAAATATCATCCATTGCAGATTTTATCTCTTTGCGCTATGGGAATGATCGATTTCTAGGTGCTTTAGTAGCAGTAATTTGTACAATTGGTACTATACCGTACATATCATTGCAATTGAAGGCAATAGCAGAAACATATGACTTGTTAACCGCACAAAGCACCTTTATCTCGGGCAGCACATTCAGTGATTCTACGTTATATATTGCCATACTATTGGCCATTTTTGCTACTTTCTTTGGTACACAAACAACAGATGCCTCTGTCAAGCATAAAGGAATTATTGCTACTATAGCACTGGAGTCAGTACTCAAGTTGTTGTTGTTTGTTGTAGTAGGAGTTTACGTAACCTTTTATTTGTTTGGTGGAACCGAGGATTTATATCAGAAAATTACTGCAATTGAAGACATTTCTCCTCTGGTTGGCTTCCAAGGAATCGAGTCGGTATTTAACTGGTTTTATATGATAGCGCTTTCATTTACCGCCATTTTTCTGCTCCCTAGAATGTTTCAAGTTTCTGTGGTTGAAAATGTAAGAGAAAAACAGCTTAAAAAGGCCATATGGCTGTTCCCTTTGTATTTATTGCTATTTAATTTCTTTGTTATTTTTATTGCATGGGCCGGTAAAATAACTTTTGGTGATAGTTCTAACGCTGAGTATTTTACCTTATTGCTACCACTAAACCAAGGGAATTTATTCATGGCTCTTCTTGTTTTCTTCGGAGGTTTATCAGCAGTAATCTCTATGGTAGTTATTTCCACGCTTGCATTATCTACGATGGTGAGCAATAATGTAGTGATACCTTATGGATTCTTGGAAGTATTTAGTAAAGGTCAACCTGAAAAGAATACCTTGTACATTAAGCGAATCAGGAGGATTTCTGTTTTCTCGATCATCATTTTGGCTTACATTTTTTATGCTAGTTTTTCAATTGAGTCATCGTTGTATTCTATTGGTCTTATATCATTTGTGATAATATCACAATTGGCACCTTCTTTTTTTATTGGTCTTTTTTGGAATAGAGGGGTTTCCAAGGCAGCGAAAATTGGAATGATTGCAGGCTTTTTAGTAACGTTTTATACGCTAATAATACCTTTTACTATTCAGGCTTTTACAGGGTCAACTTTGTTTGTTGATAACGGCATTCTTGGTATTGAAGGGTTAAGGCCACATGCTCTCTTTGGAATAGACTTTCTTAGCCCCCCTGCTCATGCCTTCTTTTGGAGTATGATGGTAAATGTGGTTTGTTTTCTAATCTTTTCCATTACATCTAAAGGAAATTATCGAGAACGTAATTATGCTGAAATGTTTGTGGATTCAAAAAATTACAATTCACTTCAAGATAGTGCTCTTGTATGGAAAGGAGAGGCATTTGTTTCTGATATAAAGAACGTCTTGGTTCGATTTCTGGGAGAGGATAGAACTGCTAGGGCTTTACGACTATTTTTTGCTAAGTATGATTTGCCGAGCAACACACAAATGGCTGATGCACGACTGATCAATTTTTCGGAAAAGCTATTAACTGGTAGCATTGGGAATGCTTCTGCTAAGATTTTAATTGCAGGAGTGGTTAAAGAGCAAGAAATTAGTTTGGTTGAAGTGCTTAAGATTTTAGAAGAATCAAAAGAAACGATTAGTCGAAATAAGCTGCTACGTGACAAATCAAAGCAGTTAACCTTGTTGACAGATCAACTAAAAGTTGCGAATGTAGAACTGGTGGAAAAGGACCAACAAAAAGATGAATTTTTAGATACTGTTGCTCATGAAATTAAGACACCTATTACTGGAATTAGGGCTGCAGCAGAGTTGCTTATGGATGATTTGCAGGAAATGCCGCCCGAACTGAGCAGTCAGTTTTTAAAGAATATTCTTACCGATGCAGATCGGATGAGTCGGTTAATTAATAATTTACTTGATTTTGAAAAGTTATCGACGGGTAGGGAGCAGCTTAATTTAGCAAAGAATAGCCTAAGAAAAACATTGGAGACTGCTTTGGCAGGAGTTCGACAAATAGCACGCAACAAAAAGATTACGGTTCTTCACACCAACAAAAGTGATTACACCTTTTATTATGATGAAGATCGAATTTTACAGGTACTAACAAATTTGCTTTCAAACGCGATTAAATTTTGCGAAGAAGAAAAGGGAGTAATTAGTATTGATTATCGTTATGATGAAGGTTTTATCTTCGTCGAAGTAAAGGATAATGGAAAGGGTATTCCAAATGAGGATTTGGAATTTGTATTTGATAAATTTTATCAGTCTAAAAACCAGAATACAATTAAACCCGAAGGAAGCGGCCTAGGCTTAGCTATTAGTAAACAAATTGTGCTGCAGCATAATGGTAAGATTTGGGCAAAGAATGGTGTAAAAGCGGGAGTAGTGGTAGGTTTTAAATTGCCATTTGATTAGTTTTACACTGATGGGAAAGCGAAAGATTTTAATTGTTGACGATGAGCCAAATATTGTAATGTCGCTCGAGTATACCTTCAAAAAAAATGATTTTGAAGTGTTTATTGCGCGCGACGGAGGCGAAGCAATTGAAATATTATCACATCAAATACCGGATGTCGTTCTGCTTGATATCATGATGCCAAATGTTGATGGATATCAAACATTGAAATTCATTCGAGAAAAAGTTGAATTAAATGCAACAAAAGTTGTATTTTTAACGGCGAAGAATAAAACTTCAGACATTCAAAAAGGGTTGAGCTTAGGAGCCGATAAGTACCTTGTTAAGCCTTTTTCAGTCAAAAAAATTGTTACAGAAATTTTAAATCTTCTTTAGTCTAACATGTTGGTTTTGTGTGCAAACAACCAATGTTTAATTAAAGCAAGTAATAATGAAATTTCAAATAAGTCCTTTATTGTCGGATATTTTCATATCGATTTATATCCTCATATCCTTGTACATTCGTTTTGAATGGGAAAATAATAATGTGGTTTCCACCGGTCAATCACTTGCTGTTGGAGCGTCATTTGTTGTATTTATTTGGGCACTAATAAAGCTAAAAGTCCTTAATCCTAATTGGTTTGGATTGTTTCATTCTAAAACATCCAAGCTATGAATTACCATGATTTTTTTACAAAAAGTATCAATGATCGAGCGCTCTTTTGGAGAGAGCAGTCTGATGAAATTAGCTGGTATACTTCGCCGGTAACTACACTTTCTCCTGATCAAAAAGGCTATCCTGAGTGGTTTGCCGATGGTGAGTTGAATATGAGTTATCTCTGCATTGACAAACACATTGCAGATGGTTTCGGAGATGAGGTGGCCATCTATTATGATTCGCCTGTTACCGGCACCAAACAGCAAATTACCTACTTTCAACTCTATGATGAGGTAGCAAAGCTTGCAGGAGGGCTTCAGGATTTGGGAATGAAGAAGGGCGATACAGCCATCATTTATATGCCAATGATCCCTCAAGCAATTTATGCAATGCTTGCGTGCGCTCGTTTGGGTGTTATACATTCAGTGGTTTTTGGTGGATTTGCCCCACATGAATTAGCCATCCGGATTGATGATTGTAAACCCAAAGTAATTCTTACGGCATCTTCAGGTAAGGAGATCGACAAAATAATTCCATATAAACCATTTGTGGATGAAGCGATTAAAAAAGCAGAACACAAACCCAGCAGAGTTGTAACCTATCAGCGGAAATTGCAAAAGAGAGAATGGAAACAGCGCTCATACGACGTCGATTATGAGCAACTGGTGGCTCATGCTGAGTTGGTAGAGCCTACTGTTGTTCGATCTAATCACCCATTATACATATTATATACTTCGGGAACTACGGGCACACCCAAAGGTATTGTTAGAGATACGGGAGGTTATGCCACGGCACTTAAATTCTCAATGAAGCATGTTTATGGCGTAAAACCTGGTGATGTTTATTGGGCCGCAAGTGATGTTGGTTGGGTAGTGGGGCACAGTTATATTGTTTATGCTCCATTAATTAATAGAAATCCAACAGTGCTATTTGAAGGAAAGCCTATTAAAACTCCCGACGCATCTACTTTCTGGAGAGTAATCAGTGAGTACAAAGTCAACGTTATGTTTACTGCTCCTACCGCCATACGAGCTATTAAGAAGGAGGATCCTAATGGTGATTGGATTAAAAAATTCGATTTATCGTCGTTGAAATTTCAATTTTTAGCAGGAGAGCGTTGTGACGCCGCTACGCTAAGATGGACTGAGGAGCATCTTAGAATACCCGTTATTGACCATTGGTGGCAAACCGAAAGTGGATGGCCAATGTTAGCAAACATGGTTGGAGTAAATCTACAGAAGGTTAAACCTGGTTCAGCTACTTTTCCAGTTTGTGGATATGATATTCAAATACTAAATGAAGAAGGGAATTATGCAAAGCCTAATGAAGAAGGGTTTGTCGCAGTAAAACTGCCTTTGCCTCCGGGTAATTTAATGACGCTTTGGGGAAATCAAGAACGATTCTACACTGGGTACTTGAGTCAATTCCCTGGATATTATTTCTCAGGAGATGGTGGTTATCGTGATAAGGATGGATATGTATTTATTACCGGAAGGGTAGATGATATTATTAACGTTGCCGGCCATAGGTTGTCCACTGCCGAGATGGAAGAAGTGGTATCTAGCCATGAAGCTGTTGCGGAATGTGCTGTTTTTGGTGTTAAATGTGATTTGAAAGGTGAAAAGCCATTGGGCATAATTGTACTAAAGAGCCAGATTTCTAACGTAGAGCAAGTCAAAAAAGAGGTTATTCAACTTGTTCGTCAAGAAATAGGCGCTGTAGCTTCATTTAAAGAGGTTTTAATTGCCGAGCGGTTACCCAAAACAAGATCTGGTAAAACACTAAGAAAGTTGCTGAGAGCTATCGCAGATAAGGACCCAATTAAGGTGCCGTCGACTATTGACGACCCCAATATAATAGATGAAATAAAGTTGGTGTTTCAGGAGCAATCTAAATAGACATAGTCAAAAATAAATTGAACAAAATCGGTAAATTGCATCGAGTAAATTGATGCGCCGAGGCATAAAAAATAAAAGAATATGAGTAATTATAGCATAAAACATTTCGAAGAGTATTTCCAAGTATACCGTAAGTCCATCCGTGATCCTGAATTATTCTGGGAAGAGATAGCAGAAGAGCATTTCATATGGCGAAAACGCTGGGATAAGGTATTGAGTTGGGATTTTAGTAAGCCTGAAATTAAGTGGTTTGAGGGAGCAAAACTTAACATTACCGAAAATTGTATCGATCGGCATTTAAGAACTAGGGGGGATAAAACGGCTATTCTTTTTGAGCCAAATGACCCGAACTCTCCTGCAGAACATATCACATATAAAAAATTGCATGAGCGAGTTTGCAGAATGAGTAATGTGCTTAAAGATCAGGGGGTGCAGAAGGGAGATCGCGTCTGTATTTATTTACCTATGATTCCTGAGTTGGCAATTGCCACATTAGCCTGTGCAAGAATTGGTGCTATCCATTCAGTTGTTTTTGCAGGTTTTTCATCCACCGCTTTGGCTACTCGAATAAATGATAGTGATTGTAAGGTGGTCATTACTTCAGACGGCTCTTATCGTGGAAACAAAACCATTGACTTGAAAGGAATAGTGGACGAGGCATTAGAGCAATGTACAGGAGTTTCTACTACGCTGGTCGTAAAGCGAATCAATAGTGAAGTGGCTATGAAAGATGGCCGAGATCAATGGTTGCAGCCTTTATTAGACCAAGCAAAACCACACTGTGAGCCTGAAATAATGGATGCAGAGGATCCATTATTTATTTTGTACACTTCAGGTTCTACCGGCAAGCCCAAAGGAATGGTGCATAGTACAGCGGGTTACATGATTTACTCTGCATATACTTTTAAAAATATATTCAATTACAAAGAAAATGATGTGTACTGGTGTACTGCTGATATCGGCTGGATAACAGGACACAGTTATATAGTATATGGTCCGCTAGCAAATGGTGCTACTACCGTGATGTTTGAAGGTGTGCCTTCTTACCCTGATTTTGGCCGATTTTGGGAGATTGTTGAAAAGCATAAGGTGACGCAATTATATACTGCTCCGACTGCTATTCGAGCATTGGCAAAAGAAAATGTAGAGTATGTAGAAAATCATGATTTGTCTTCGTTGAGGGTATTAGGTACGGTAGGAGAACCAATAAATGAAGAAGCATGGCATTGGTATAATGACAACGTGGGAAAGAAAAAGAGCCCGATTGTAGATACGTGGTGGCAAACAGAAACTGGTGGAATTATGATTTCTCCGATACCTTTCTGTACACCAACCAAACCAACTTACGCCACACTTCCTTTTCCAGGTATTCAGCCAGCGTTAATGGATGAAAATGGAGAAGAAATAAAAGGAAATCAAGTCGATGGTAGGTTGTGTATTAAATTTCCATGGCCTTCCATTGCAAGAACTATTTGGGGAGATCATCAGCGATATAAGGATACCTATTTCTCTGCTTACAATGATATGTATTTCACCGGAGATGGCGCTTTGAGAGATGAGGTTGGTTATTATCGTATTACGGGTAGAGTAGATGATGTGATTATTGTTTCAGGTCATAATTTAGGAACGGCACCAATTGAAGACTCTATTAATGAACACCCAGCAGTAGCGGAATCTGCCATTGTAGGATTTCCGCATGACATTAAAGGAAACGCACTTTATGGGTATGTCATTTTAAAGGAAACCGGAGAGTCCCGTGATCATGACAACCTAAGGAAGGAAATAAATCAGATTATTACAGAGCATATTGGGCCGATTGCAAAATTAGATAAGATACAATTCGTTAGTGGTTTGCCTAAAACTCGTTCGGGTAAAATTATGCGTCGAATCCTGAGAAAAATAGCAGGAAAAGACACGGATAATTTGGGGGATACGAGTACATTATTGAATCCTGAAGTAGTACAGGAAATTATGGATAATGTGCTTTAAAGCAAAATGAAGGAGAATGTTGTTAAGACAGGAAGGGGCGCTAGATAAAGCGCCCCTTTTTTATTGAATTACTTGCATAAAAAAAGAGTAACCATTTCTGTTTACTCCGGTAGTAGTGAAAATAGAACTCAAGTCTATGTATTTTTAATTACCGGCCCGCCTTTTTGTATTGTCGGTTGCCGAGCATTTGTCGAGGTATTGGCGGCGCAAAAAGGGATAATAACTTAACCGTTTTAGGGTGTAAGTCTTAATCGAAAACTAATATTTTGAACCGAAGAGTTGGTTTCAAAATATTTCACAAAAAAAAGGAGCTGATTTCTCAACTCCTTCATAGTAGCGGGGACAGGACTCGAACCTATGACCTTCGGGTTATGAGCCCGACGAGCTACCAACTGCTCCACCCCGCAATATATCTTTTAGCAATATTGCTTGCTTATTCTGAAAGTTTGTCTGTTAAACCGCTGTTTAACTTCAATTTAAAGGCTGATTTTACTCGAGAAATAAAGGTGCCTTCCTTAATTGGAGTGCAAATATATTATTTGTTTCTTTGCAGTGCAAATAAAATGCAAAAAAAATGTCGCACAAAGCAGGATTTGTTAATATCATCGGAAACCCAAATGTGGGAAAATCCACGCTAATGAACGGACTAGTTGGTGAGAAGATGTCCATTATTACATCAAAGGCTCAAACTACTCGTCATCGAATTTTAGGAATCGTTAATGATGAGGATTATCAAATCGTATTTTCTGACACTCCAGGAGTGCTAGAACCGAACTATAAGTTGCATGAAGGGATGATGAAATTCGTTTATTCAGCGCTAGAGGATGCAGATGTGTTGCTTTTAATCGTAGATGCTTACGACCAAATCATCAAAAATGAGAAAGTTTTAAGGCGTTTAAAAGAGATCGAAGTGCCATTGTTGATCGTGGTCAATAAGATTGATTTATTGGATCAGCAGCGATTAGAGGATACCGTAGCATTATGGAGCGAGCAATTCCCAGATGCAGAGATTTTGCCGATGTCGGCATTGCACAAGCAAGGAATAGATACCCTATTAAATAAAATAACCTCCTTGCTGCCTGAATCTGCTCCGTATTTTGAAAAGGATGCGCTAACAGATAAAACGGAGCGATTTTTTATGGCAGAGATAATTCGTGAGAAAATTTTCATGAATTATAAAAAGGAGATTCCATATTCGTGCGAAGTGGTCGTTCATTCATTTAAAGATGAGGAAAATATTGTGCGGATATCAGCGGATATAATGGTGGCTCGAGATTCCCAAAAGGGTATTCTAATTGGCCATCAAGGTAAGATGTTGAAAAAGGTAGGAACTGCCGCTAGGTTAGATATGGAGAAGTTCCTCGATAAAAAAGTATTTTTAGAGTTGTACGTGAAGGTAGACCAAGATTGGAGAGACCAAGATTCTAAATTAAAGCGTTACGGCTATTTATAAGTAAAAGTTATGGCAAATATTGTTGCAATTGTTGGTCGTCCAAATGTTGGAAAATCGACGTTATTTAATCGCATTACAGAAAGTAGAAAGGCGATTGTTGATGAGCAGAGTGGAGTAACTCGTGATCGTCATTTTGGGCAGGCCAACTGGTCTGGTAGAGATTTTACTATCATTGATACAGGTGGATACATTAGCGGCTCTGAAGATGTTTTTGAAGGTGAAATTCGCAAGCAAGTAGAGATTTCTATTTCTGAAGCATCTATTATTTTATTTGTAGTTGACGTAACAGCGGGTATTACTGATCTTGACGATGTAGTTGCCGGGATGCTTCGTAAAAGTGGGAAGAAAGTGTTTGTTATTGCCAATAAGGTAGATAATAATGAAAGGTGGGGAGAGTCTGCAGTATTTCATGCATTTGGATTAGGTGATCCATACAATATTTCCTCATTAAGCGGAAGTGGAACCGGTGATTTATTAGATGATGTGATTAAGGAGTTCCACGATGGAGATGAAGAAGAAATTGACATTCCAAAATTTGCCATTGTCGGTCGACCTAACGTTGGTAAATCATCTTTGGTAAACGCACTTATCGGAAAGGAGAAAAACATTGTAACAGACATAGCGGGAACCACTAGAGATGCATTAGGTACACGCTACAATGCCTTTGGATTTGACTTTATGCTTACCGATACAGCAGGTCTTCGTAAAAAAGGAAAAGTAGATGAGGATGTAGAATTTTATTCTGTTATGCGATCCATTCGAGCTATTGAAAATAGTGATGTATGTATCCTATTGCTAGAAGCAGATAAAGGGGTTATGGCGCAAGATTTAAATATTTTGCAGTTGGCCTTGAAGAATAAGAAAGGACTAGTGATTATGGTCAATAAGTGGGATTTGGTAAAAGATAAAGGAACCAATACCATGCGTGATTTTAAGAATGCAATTTTAGAAAAGATTGCTCCGTTTAACGATGTGCCGGTTATTTTTACTTCGGTTACGGAAAAGCAGCGAATCTTGAATGTATTGGAAGAAGCAGTGCATGTATATCAGAATAGAATTAGAAAGATTCCTACCAATAAGCTGAATAAAGTGATGCTTCCGATTATTGAAGCCGTTCCACCGCCTGCAGTGAAAGGGAAGTACATCAAAATTAAATTCATCAATATGTTGCCGACTTATAAGCCAACATTTGTTTTTTACTGCAACCTTCCACAGTATGTTAAGGAGTCGTATAAACGATTTGTAGAAAATAAACTAAGAGAGAACTTTGATTATACCGGTGTTCCGATTCAATTGTTCTTTAGAGAGAAATAAATTCAATACAGATACAAACTAAAAAATCCATCTCGGCAATGCCAAGATGGATTTTTTTATGATAAACACTTCGGAATCTTACAATCCGAAACCTGCTTTTACTTTATCGATATAATCTAACTTTTCCCAAGTAAACAACTCTACATCCATGGTTTTTGTTTCTCCATTTGGCTGAGTGAATGTTTTAGAAACAGTTTCATTTACTCTACCCATATGTCCGTATGCAGCAGTTTCGCTGTACATTGGAGTTCTAAGTTTTAGTCTGCTTTCAATCGCTGATGGACGCATGTCAAAAATCTCTGACACCTTTTTTGCTATTTCTCCATCGGTCATATTTACCTTAGAAGTTCCGTAAGTCTCTACAAAAATTCCCATTGGCTCTACTACACCAATTGCATAAGAAACCTGAACTAAAATTTCATCTGCAACACCTGCAGCTACTAAATTTTTAGCAATATGACGTGTAGCATATGCAGCACTTCTGTCTACTTTACTTGGGTCTTTTCCTGAAAATGCGCCACCACCGTGAGCACCTTTACCACCATAGGTATCTACAATAATTTTACGACCTGTAAGACCGGTATCACCATGAGGTCCGCCAATTACGAACTTACCTGTAGGATTAATGTGATATTTGATATTATCATTAAATAAGGCTTGTAAATCCTCTGATAAAAGCGCTTTTACTCTTGGAATAACGATTTCTACAATGTCTTTTCTAATTTTAGCTAACATCGTTTCATCATCAGCAAAATCATCATGCTGTGTAGAAACCACGATAGAATCAATACGCTGAGGTACATTTTCATCAGAATATTCAATTGTAACTTGGCTCTTAGCATCTGGACGCAAGTAAGGAATATCAGTTCCTTCTCTACGCATCGCAGCCATTTCTTTCAAGATCAAGTGCGATAGGTCCAATGCCAATGGCATATAATTTTTAGTCTCGTTAGTTGCATAACCAAACATCATTCCTTGGTCACCAGCACCTTGCTCTTCTTTCGATGCCCTATCTACTCCTCTGTTAATGTCGTCAGACTGCTCGTGAATTGCCGATAGCACACCACAAGAGTTGCCATCAAACATATACTCTCCCTTGGTATACCCTATGCGGTTGATTACGTCACGCGCAATTTTTTGAACGTCTAGGTAGGTGTTAGATTTTACTTCACCGGCCAATATTACTTGTCCTGTAGTAACTAAAGTCTCGCAAGCTACCTTTGATTCAGGATCGAACGCTAAAAAGTTATCAATTAAAGCATCAGAAATCTGATCTGCAACTTTATCAGGATGTCCTTCTGAAACCGACTCTGATGTAAATAAATATGACATTAATCTGTTGTGTTAAGTTATTAAACGGCTGCTAAAGTACGAAATGTGCTAAGAATATTAAAAGCACTTTTACAGCTTATTTTTGATTGGTTAATTGCTTAAAAATATCTTCTAATTTTTGATGTTCTTTTTGTAGCGTAAGTACTGATGCACCTTGGTCTACTGCAAAGTTAAACAGTGCGGTCCTCAAATCAATGTCAGCAGCACTTTCGATTTGGTAAGTGGACGTTTCAATCTTTTTGATGTTGGAAACGCCTTTAATATCAGTCAGCTTCTTTTCATCAATATTCCCTTCAAACTCCACGGTTATAATAATTTTCTCCGTGCTGATGGATGTTAACTCTTTAGCTGATTTATTGGCAACTAACTCTCCTTTGTTAACAATCATTACACGGTCGCAAATAGCCTCTACTTCTTGCATAATATGGGTAGAAAGCATTACCGTCTTTTCTTTGCCAACGGTTTTTATTAAATTCCTTATTTCTGCTAACTGATTTGGATCCAGTCCCGTAGTAGGTTCATCCAAGATCAACACCTTTGGGTCGTGAATTAATGCTTGCGCAAGCCCAACACGCTGGCGATACCCCTTCGAAAGCTCACCAATCTTTTTGTTCTGTTCTACTTGCAAACCTACTTTCTCAATGATGTCGTCAATGAGCTTTTTGGTTGTCTTAATTTTATGAATTTGCGCTACAAATCCGATTGATTCCCTAACGTACATATCCAAGTAGAGTGGATTATGCTCAGGTAGATAACCGATTAAGTTTCTAACGCCTAACGCATCCTCATTAACATCAATACCACAAACACTTACTTTGCCTTCCGATGCAGGTAAATACGTCGTAATAATTTTCATCATCGTAGATTTTCCTGCCCCATTGGGTCCTAAAAATCCAACAATTTCTCCAGGTTTTACTTCAAAGCTTACATCGTTTAACGCACGCTGTTTGCCATATAATTTACTTATATTCTCTACCTTTATCGACATGTTTAAAGCTCATTTATAATGGCCGAATTTACTAAATTTAAGCGGCCGAGTAGTGTTAAATTAATTCAAATAAAGATTGAAGGGAGTAGTTACAAAATCAACAGGTAGTTGGTATACCGTTAGAGCAGAAGATGGAGAGAGTTACGACTGTCGATTAAAAGGCAAGTTTAGAACCAAAGGGATTAAAAGTACTAACCCAGTTGCCGTTGGCGATCAAGTAGAATTTAAGCAAGAAGATGAGGCCAATGTAATTTTTAAGTTGGCACCGAGAGAGAATTATATCATCCGTAAATCGATTAATTTATCGAAGCAAACGCACATTATTGCGGCTAATGTAGATCAAGCTTTTCTATTTGTTACCCTAAAATTGCCGGAGACATCTTTGGAGTTTATTGATCGGTTTTTGGTGAGTGCAGAGGCTTATCACATTCCTACGAAATTAATTTTTAATAAGATCGATATCTACGATGAGGAAGAATTAAAAATGATTCGATTCATTCAGTCGATTTATACTAAGATTGGCTACGAATGCTATGAAGTGTCAGCTGAGAAACAAATTAACTTGGCGGTTGTAAAAGAGTTGCTTAAAGATAAGATTACCATGCTTTCTGGTCATTCAGGCGTTGGGAAAAGTACGCTGATTAACCAATTAGACCCTGATTTGGATTTAAGAACGTTAGCTATTTCTGAAGCCAATAAGTCTGGTATGCACACCACTACATTTGCAGAAATGCATCCCTTGATTTTTGGTGGCGATATTATTGATACACCTGGAATAAAAGGGTTTGGCGTAGTTTATTTAGAAAATGCTGAGTTGAGAAATTACTTTCCTGAGATGTATTCACGCCAAGGAGATTGTAAATTCAATAACTGTATTCACTTGAACGAGCCCGGTTGTGCCGTAAAAGCAGCCATAGATGAAGGAGAAATATCAACCACCCGTTACGCGAGCTATCTAAGTATTATGGAAGATGAGCAGGGAGAAACGTATCGAGCAAAAGGGTATTAATGAGAATTAATCATTTTTGTTCGATTAAAATTTCGAATATAAAACGAATCACTATTGCCTGAAAAAAAATGCTTTCAATAAAACCAATGATTATTTGAAGATTGTCCCTTGAATTTGTTTTTTGGAAAATGAAGTAAATCCTTAGGTAAACCGAGAAGCTCCAATCTGTGATTGGAGATCACTCGGCTGAACTTAGGATTTATAAAATTTGGAGAAAATAAAAATTCAAAGGACGAGTTTTTTT
>CBFHLF010000003.1:0-29979 GCA_965656555.1 uncultured Acidiluteibacter sp.
CTATAATTGAAAAAGTATTAATCCCTATCTCAAACGCAATTGATACCTGTGAATTAAAACTGTACTTATACGAAGCTACAGAATATGGGAAGCCAGGTAAAGAGATTTACGCTAAAACACTATTATTGAGTGAAACCAGAAACAAACTTGACATTTCTAAAGAAAACATTCAAATACCATATGGGGGCATATTTGTTGGAGTTGAATGGCTTTTTGAACCATTTAAAGTTGAAGATTTGAATAATAAAAACGAAATCAATAGTAGATATGCATTTAGCTTAAAAATGACACCTTCGATCGATTCTACCTCTACTTATCAGTACTGGAGAGACCAATGGAAGCTATGGAAAAATAACTCTAATGAATACAGGAATGTTCGTTTTGGTCTAATATTGAAGCATTTATAGTATAGTGAATTTTATTAGAAGAATGCTATTGGTACAATCTAAAGCACCTTCATTCGATCGGAATCTAACTTTAGGAAGATAAACAATAGAATACTAAAACCCCAGAGAGAACTTCCGCCGTACGAGAAGAAAGGCAATGGTATACCAATTACTGGTGCCAAACCAATTGTCATTCCTATGTTAATCGTAAAGTGGAAAAACAAAATACAGGCGACTCCATATCCATAAATTCGCGCAAAGTCTGACCGTTGTCGAGTAGTCAAAAACATGATGCGCAATAGCAGTGTGACAAATAGGACGATGATTACGAGGCTTCCTAAGAATCCCCACTCTTCTCCTATTGTACAGAAAATGAAGTCGGTACTTTGTTCGGGCACAAAATCATACTTTGTTTGTGTCCCTTCTAGAAAGCCTTTTCCTGTAACTCCACCAGAACCAATTGCAATAAGGGATTGGTTAACGTTATAGCCTGCTCCTTTCGGGTCAGACTCTAAGCCTAGCATCACGTTTATTCGTTTTGATTGATGCGGCTCTAGTATGTTATTAAAAATATAGTCGACACTTTTGATGAGACCCGCACTCGCTACAAAAACGGCTAGAAGTATAAGCATTAACTGTTTTGACTTTCGGTTGAGGTAGCCTATCAAAACACAAACAAGACCTACCAGAATAATCAGCAGTAGCGTGCCATCTACCTGCACATCAAATGGGAAATTAAATACTTCATTTCTCATGATCAAGGCCATCACAAATAAAAAGGCGGTAGTTACGCCAATTACTAGAAAATTACCAGATAGCCCTTCGCGGTAAAGGACAAATATAAATGATCCATATACTAAGGCAGAGCCGGTATCATTCTGAGCTAAAATGAGTACAGCAGGCGCAAAAATAATGGCCGCTGCTATCATTTTCGTTTTTAAGTCACTCATTTTAATATTTAGGGTACTTAGGTATTTAGCTATGGCTAAGTTGGTGGCAAACTTCGCAAACTCAGAGGGCTGTATTTTAAATCCGCCAATAGCGAACCATGAGGTTGCTCCTTTGGTTTCTGCTCCAATGAGTATAACCAGCACCAGTAGGAAAATGACGACGGCATAAATGACATATGCAAAGGTGTTGTAAAAGCGCTCATCAATAAACAGTAGAATAATCCCTAAACCCACAGAGGTTCCGATCCATAGTAGTTGCTTTCCATACTGTTGACTCGCATCAAAAATACTTTGAAATTCCTCATTATAAACAGCTGCATAAATGTTTAACCATCCTGCAAAGACTAAAATGAGGTACAGCAATATCGTGAACCAGTCTAAATTATAAAATATGGATGTACTATTTCTCAAGGTGTTTTATTGGTTTCGATGAGGTTACCCTCAAGCATTCTTAGTTCTATATCTTCTCGTTTAATCTTGCCTTTTAGGTATTTTTCTATAAGTAATCCTGCCATAGGAGCAGCCCATCGCGAGCCCCAAACCCCATTTTCAACATATACAGAGAGTGCTATCTTGGGGTTGTCTTTCGGTGCAAATGCGATAAAGGTGGAATGGTCTTCCCCATGTGGGTTTTGCACTGTTCCTGTTTTTCCACACACTTCTATAGAATCTAGTCTGGCTGACATACCTGTACCTTTCTCCACTACATCGTACATGGCTTCTACTACCTCTTCGTAGTGTTTTGGTGCAATACCCGTTTCATGACGATAAACAGAGGTGTCGATTACTTCTACGCGCTTATTTCCTACTTTTCGTACAATGTGGGGTGTAACGTAATAACCTCTGTTTGCAATAGTCGCTGACATATTGGCCATTTGTAGTGGTGTAAAACCAAGTTCCCCTTGGCCAATAGCAAGTGATACCACGGTTAGCGAACTCCATCCGCCTTTTCTATAGTATCGATCATAATATGCCACATCTGGGACAAAGCCGCTCAACTCATTTGGTAAATCAATACCAGTTTTGGTTCCAAGTCCAAATGATAGTACATAATTTTGCCAGATTCCATATCCTTTTTCAGCTGATTTATATTTATCAACGATTGCTCTAAATACGTTACTGTAGTAGGAGTTGCAAGATGTTCTGATCGAAAACTTCAAATCTACAGGTGATGGATGTGAGTGGCAGCCCATATGAAATCGGCCTGATCGATACCCATTGTTACAGCTAAATTTGGTGAACGGGGTAATTACTTCTTCTTCTAAACCAATAAGGGCGTTGATACTTTTAAAAGTAGAGCCCGGCGGGTATTTTGCCATCAGCGCTCTGTTAAAAAGTGGTTTTAACTCATCTTGATTAAGCATGGAATAATTGTTCGAACGTTCCCGGCCAACCAATAAGTTCGGATCGTACCCTGGAGCAGAAACCAATGCGAGTACTTCACCTGTAGAAGGTTCTATGGCAACTATACTTCCTTTTTTGTTCTGCATCAACTGTTCACCATATGCTTGTAAATTGGCGTCAATGGTTAGCTCTAGATCATTTCCTGATACCGCAGTGGAATCGTAGATGCCTTCGGCGAATTTTCCCTTCTCACGATTAAATACGTCAACCATGACTACCCGAAGGCCTCGTTTTCCCCTCAACTCTTCTTCATAGGATTGTTCTATTCCGCTTTTTCCGATGTAATCACCTGGTTTATAATACGGATTCTTTTCAATGGTACTTGCATTTACCTCACTGATGTATCCCATAATGTGTGCTGCAGTTCCTTCGGGGTAATTCCGCAGCGTTCGAGTCTGTACAAAGAATCCTGGATACTTATACAACTGCTCCTGAATTCTAGCATATTCTTCTGATGAAAACTCTCGTTCAAAAATGGATGATTTGTAGTAAGAAAATTCTTTTGCTTTGGTGATCTTTTTGACAAATTGTTCCTTGGGTATCCTTAAAAGTGCACAAAAGGAAAGGGTGTCCATGTCTTCAGGTACTTGTCTGGGTAGAATCATTAGGTCATACGCCGCTTCATTGTAGACTAGTAGCTTGCCATGTCTATCATATATTAACCCACGAGCAGGATACTCCGTTATGTGTCGTTTAGAATTATTATCTGCATCTAACTTATACTTATCGTTAAGGACTTGCACATTGAAAAGACGAATGATAAAAATAATCGCTACAATTACAAATACCGCGCTGATAACAACTGTTCGAGATTCGAGGGCGCGTTTATTCATCGTTTAGCTTGTGCATTATAGTTAAATAATTGGCTGATCAGTACCAATAAAATTGTGAAGGCGCTACTGGCGATAACTTTTGAAAAAGTGAAGAAAAAGTCGCTAAAACGAAATACTTCCACATAGAATAGCACAAAGTGGTGAGCAAATGTTAGTATGGCGGTATAGGTGATGAACCATCGAAAATCGAAGTCTTGTATGCTCGGCGATTGGTTACTATCATAACCATCTCTCGGAGCAATTAATTTTAACACTCCCGGACGCAGAAAGGCCATAAATACAAGAGCCATTGTATGCATGCCCATGGTGCTAGAAAATAAGTCTACACAAATGCCTAGCGCAAATGCAAGTATTAGCAGCAGCCATTTAGGCGTATCGAAAGGAAGTATTAGTACGAATAAAACATATAAGTAAGGGTTGAGGTAGCCACCTAATTGTATGTTATTCAATACCAAAACCTGAACGGCGATTAGAAATAGAAACAGTGCTAAAAAACTAAGGATTTGTTTAATCATTGGTGTCGCCCTCTCTTGCTTTTTCTTCTAGTTGTTCTTGCTCTTTTTTCAACACATTTTTTACAATGTACACCTTTTCGATTTTTTTAAAATCGTTGACGAGTTGAACTTCAATGTCATAAAAATTATTTCCTTGTGGCTTTTCCATATTGGTCACTGTTGCTACGCTTATTCCCTTAGGAAAAACTGATGAGTATCCACTGGTTACTACGGTGTCGCCAAGCATAATGGTGGCATTTTTAGGAATATCAATCAATTGTCCTTTTAGGTAATCTCTCCCATCCCAAACCAATGAACCAAGGTAGCGTTGGTCTTTTAGTTTTGCACTTACTTTTGATTGGGTGTGTAAGATGGTCATCACCGAGCTAAAACGTGTGCTAACAGTTTTAACTATTCCAATAACTCCTTTTGGTCCAATCACACCCATTCCTTCTTCTACTCCAGCAAGTTTTCCTTTATTAAGTGTGATGTAGTTGTTGGCTTTGCTTACCGTTCCATTTATTACGGTAGCTTCGGTAAACTGATAGGCTTGTTGGTAGATGGTATCGTCTATTACAAAACTTTTACCAAATATTTCTATTTTAGAACCCTTCAGTTGATTTCTTAATAGTGCATTCTCTGCGGCTAATTGCTGGTTAATTTCAGCCAATTCAAAGTATTGAGTGGCATTGTTCACAAATTGATAAAAACTTCCGCTAACCGCATTGGATGAGTTTAAGAATTCTGAGCGCTGAAATCGGTTATTTTGAATCAATAATAAAGCCGCTATTCCCTCTAAACATAAGAAAAAGAGAAAGAATGAATTACGACTTAAGAAACCAATTAAATTCCGCATTTAGTTTGTCCACAGCTAATTATTGGTGATTAACGAATCAAAAAAGTAAGTTTTGCAGAGTTTTTCAATGCAATACCTGTTCCTCTAGCCACGGCTCGTAATGGATCTTCTGCTACGTGAACTGGTAGTTTTGTTTTGATAGAAATACGTTTGTCAAGACCTCTTAATAACGATCCACCGCCTGCAAGATAAAGTCCTGTTCTGTAAATATCAGCAGATAACTCCGGAGGAGTCATTTCTAATGCGTTTAAGATAGCCGCTTCAATCTTTGTAATTGATTTATCAAGAGCATGAGCAATTTCAGTATAGCTTACAATAATCTCTTTTGGAGTTCCGGTCATTAGGTCTCTACCTTGCACAGCATAATCCTCAGGTGGCGTATCTAATTCAGGCAATGCAGAACCCACTTCAATTTTGATTTTCTCTGCTGATCGTTCGCCAATAAGGAGGTTGTGCTGTCTTCGCATATAATCTACAATGTCATTGGTAAAGTCATCACCGGCAACACGAATAGATTTATCACAAACAATACCGCCCAACGCGATTACCGCAATTTCAGAGGTACCTCCGCCGATATCAATAATCATGTTTCCCATTGGCTCTAGCACATCAATACCGATACCGATTGCCGCTGCCATTGGTTCATGAATCATGTATACTTCTTTTCCTCCTGCGTGTTCAGCAGAATCTTTTACAGCTCTTTTCTCTACTTCTGTAATTCCTGATGGAATACAAATCACCATTTTTAATGATGGGTTGAAGTAGCGCTTGGTCGGATGAATCATTTTGATCATACCACGAATCATGTATTCCGCAGCTTGAAAGTCGGCAATTACACCATCTCTAAGCGGGCGAACTGTTTTGATATCTTCGTGGGTTTTCCCGTGCATTTGCATTGCTCGTTTTCCTACAGCGATAACTTTTCCGGTGCTACGTTCCATAGCAACGATTGATGGTTCATCCACGACTACTTTATCGTTGTGGATGATTAGTGTGTTTGCAGTACCGAGGTCAATTGCAATCTCTTGGGTGAAAAAATCAAATAATCCCATCTTATTTATTCCAAATGTAGTTAGTGTTTAAAATGTCTAGTTCCGGTAAATACCATCGCTACACCATTGTTGTTGCAGTAATCAATTGAAAGTTCATCTTTAATTGAACCTCCTGGCTGAATAACTGCTGATATTCCTGCATTTTTTGCTATTTCCACACAGTCTGGAAATGGGAAGAATGCATCTGACGCCATTACAGCGCCATTTAGGTCAAAGTTAAATTCTTTGGCTTTTTTTATCGCTTGGTTCAGCGCATCTACTCGAGATGTTTGTCCAGTACCACCTGCTAATAATTGACCGTTTTTAGCGAGTATGATTGCATTTGACTTGGTTTGTTTTACCAATTTAGATGCAAATTCTAAATCATCCAATTCTTGTGCAGTTGGAGCCGTTTTTGTAACCGTTTTAAAGTTACTTTTTTTATCGGTAACTAAATCTTTATCCTGCACTAAGGCGCCATTTAAAATGGAACGATATTGCATTTTAGGCATTTCAATTTGCTTTTGAACAAGAATAATTCTGTTCTTTTTTGATTTTAAAATTGTTAGCGCCTCTTCGCTATAGCTCGGTGCAATGACTACCTCACAAAATAGCGGGTTTATTGCTGATGCTGTAGCCTCGTCAATTTCTTGATTGGTTATTAATATACCACCGAATGCTGATACAGGATCTCCTGCAAGTGCTGCATTGTAAGCTTCTGCTACAGTGCTTCTCGTTGCTAACCCGCATGCGTTGTTGTGCTTCAGGATGGCAAATGTTGGATCATTGCCTTCAAACTCTCCAATTAAGTTAACCGCAGCATCTACATCAAGTAAATTGTTGTAAGATAGCTCTTTGCCGTGTAGTTTGTCAAATAGTTCATCCATTTTACCGTAGAACGTACCTTTTTGGTGTGGATTTTCTCCGTAGCGAAGTCCGTTGGCATTTTCTTCGCTTACTTTGAACGTGTCGATTGCTTCAACTTGGTTGAAATAATTGAAAATTGCAGTATCGTAGTGCGAAGAAATTTGGAAAGCTTTAGCTGCAAATTTTCTTCTACTTTCAATGCTCGTAGCGCCTTTTCCTTCTTGAATAATGTTCAACAAGTCCGCATATTGATTTCTTGAGCTTACAATCAACACATCGTTGAAGTTTTTTGCTGCCGCTCGAATTAGCGAGATGCCTCCGATATCTATTTTTTCTATAATGTCTTGTGGTTTAGCACCTGACTTTACGGTCTCTTCAAACGGATAAAGATCTACAATTACTAAGTCGATTTCTGGTATTTCGAATTCAGCTATTTCTTGCTGATCGCTTTCGTTATCTCTTCTTGTTAAAATGCCTCCAAAAACTTTTGGATGCAATGTTTTAACTCTTCCGCCCAGTATTGATGGGTAAGAAGTCAAATCTTCAACTGCCTGACAAGGAATATTTAGATCCTCTATGAACTTTCTTGTCCCTCCGGTCGACAACAGTGTGACGCCGTCTGCGTGAAGTTGTTCAATAATGGGGGCTAAATTTTCTTTGTAAAAAACTGATATTAAGGCAGTTTTAATTTGTTTGGGTTGGTTCATGATGTGGTATGAAATTAAGACACAATTTTACAAATTTAACACGGGTTAAACAACGACATAAGCCCCTAATAACGCCGCTGTTGATAAGAAGCTGTTTTTGTTTAAAACTGCGATTTGATGAACGGTAAGCGAATGCGACAAAAGAACATTAATTTTACCTTATCAAAATCTTCCTATGCTAATTCTTAAGCTATTAAAAGAAAGTTTGTCATTCGCTGTTAGTGCGCTTATTGTAAATAAGTTGCGAACATTTCTATCGTTGTTAGGAATTACAATTGGAATATTTGCGATTATCTCGGTGTATACCATGGTTGATGCATTGGAGAAGAGTATTCAAGACAGTATTTCATCGTTGGGTGATCGGGTGGTATATGTGCAGAAATGGCCTTGGAGTTTTGATCGGAATCAGCCTTGGTGGGAATATATGAAGCGTCCTCAACCGACTATCAAAGAATTTAAAAGCATCAAAAAGTTATCACAAGGCGCTGAAGCAGTTGCGATGAATATTCAAGGTTCTAACACCTTAAAATATAAAAGTAATAGCCTAGAAAATGCACGTTTTGTGGGTGCATCTCATGAATATAATCAAGTCGCTGAGGTGGCAGTAGAGCAAGGTCGTTACTTTACAGAAAGCGAATCTAATAGCGGAAGCCCTGTGGCAGTGATTGGTGCAAGCGTAGGTGAAAAGTTGTTTGGAGGGCTAGATCCTATTGGCAAGCAATTTAAGTTTATGGGTAGAAATGTTACTGCCATCGGAATGGTAGAAAGAGAAGGCGAAAGCATGCTTGGGAATTCTAATGATGATCAAATTATCATTCCCATGAACTTTGCGCGAACTCTTTTTAATGAGCGAAGTGAGTCCATGAGTTTGACTATACGGGTAAAAGCTAAAGAATACATTACCAATGAAGCGTTGATGGATGAGTTGACAGGTATTATGCGATCACTGCGAAAGCTAAAACCAGTAGAGAAAAATAATTTTGCGCTGAATGAATTGGATATGCTTTCGAAGGGCTTTGGAGAATTATTCGGAATCGTGAATATAGCGGGCGGTGTGATTGGTATATTTTCAATCATCGTAGGTGGATTTAGTATTGCTAATATCATGTTTGTTTCAGTTAAAGAACGAACCAATATCATCGGTATTCAAAAGGCCCTAGGGGCTAAAAATTTCTTTATCCTGTTTCAGTTTTTATTTGAGTCTATCTTTTTGTGCTTAGTAGGTGGACTAGTCGGGTTGTTTATTATTTTTATCGGCACCTTAATTCTTACCTATGGGGTGGATTTTGAGGTGTTCTTGACGCTAGAGAACATTACATTAGGAATTGGTATTTCCGTGGTTATTGGATTAATATCTGGCTTTATACCTGCATGGGGAGCATCCCGAATGGACCCTGTAGAAGCGATAAGAAAGTAAGTTATTTAAAAAACGGTAACGTCTTTCTATTTTGAAATCCGTGAATTCCTGAATTGATAAAGATGATGAGTGCTAAACCAATCGCTGAATATGCTATTGAATGCTCATTATCCCAATTTTTTACGGCTATTGCGACAAGCCCCCAAACACCTACTAGAGAATACTCCCGCATGTTTCTTTTCCAAATCAAGGTAATGTAAATGATGGTGGCAATGACCATTAATAAAATCGTCCATGCTTGAGGAGATAATGGACTGCCGTCATACCCCAAGTACACCATCAATGCTGTTATATTAGCAATGGTAGCAACCGTAATCCACCCAAAATAAAAACTAATCGGCCACCAAACAAAAGCAATTGTTTTTGCAGGTGCATGCCATCGCTCCATATTCGTTTTTAACGTAATCCTAATCAGAGAATACAGTATTACAAGCATAACGCCTACAGATTCTAAAACCAAATCATTCATAAAGGCCACAATCCAAAGGGCGTTTCCCAAATTGGCAATAGCAAACCAAGGACCCACCTGGGTGATGGAGTTGTCGTATTTATCTGTTCGTATTTGATAAATCTGGTAACCGACAAAAGCAACTAAAAATAAGTAAATAAACCCCCAAATGGAAAAAGCATAAGGGGCAGGAGTAAACAAATTAGCATACTTGTCTGATTGATCCTTCATGGAAACACCAAAAATCTGTTGAGCAGTTGCTAAATAGTTCACGAATAGGGCAACTACTAATGATCCAAGATTAGCAAGTGTCAATAATTTTTCCTTTTTCATGTCCTCAATTTATTTATATTAAATTACTTCTGCCTTTTTTACCAGCGTAAGTGGTGTCAGCGATTTTATAGCTGTTTGAATATCTTTTATCCCATTAAATACCAATGATAGTCGCTTATTTTTCTCCCTCAGCGCTACTTTACCTTGGTTTTTCTGAACGTAATTCAAAACACGTGTAAAAGCAGAAGACTGATAGTAGGGAGATTCTTCATTAGCGATAAAGTATCCAATGAATTTTCCTTGCTTCAGTATAATTTTTTCAAATCCAACTTCTTGGGCTATCCACCTCAATCGAATGGTTTGAATCAACTCTTTTGTTTGTTTTGGTACTGCTCCAAATCGATCAATCAGCTGTTCTTCGAATTTACCCAAATCTTCTTCATTCTCGATGCTATCCAATTCTTTATACAAATTGATGCGCTCAGAGATGTTGGTCACATATTGATCTGGGATCAATAGTTCAAAATCAGTCTCTATGACGGTATCTTTTACGAATTCGTATTCTTCATCGTTATCCTCGTGATAGAGGTCTTTGAATTCAGTCTCTTTCAATTCTTGAATGGCTTCATCAAGAATCTTTTTATACATCTCAAAACCAATTTCGGAAATAAACCCACTTTGCTCTGCACCTAATAAGTTACCTGCTCCGCGAATGTCTAAATCTTTCATAGCAATTTGGAAACCGCTACCCAGATCAGAGAATTGCTCTAAAGCTTGCAACCTTCTTCTGGCATCATTGCTCAATGCTACTACAGGAGGTGCGAGCAAGTAACAAAATGCTTTTTTATTGCTTCGACCTACACGTCCACGCATTTGATGCAAGTCACTTAATCCAAAATTATTAGCATTGTTAATGATGATGGTGTTGGCATTTGGAATATCCAAACCTGATTCAATAATGGTGGTAGCAACCAATACATCAAAATCACCATCGATAAAACTCATCATTCGGTCTTCTAAGTCATCTCCTTTTAGTTGACCATGAGCTGTTAGTACTTTTACATCAGGGCAAAGGCGACTTATCATCCCTGCTATTTCTTTTAGGTTTTCCACCCGATTATTGATGAAAAATACTTGCCCATTCCGATTCACTTCATACATGATGGCGTCGCGAATCAACTCCTCATTGAAGGTGTGTACTTCCGTTAAAATTGGTTGTCGGTTTGGCGGAGGTGTATTAATTACCGATAAATCCCTTGCTGCCATCAGTGAAAATTGAAGCGTTCGAGGTATTGGAGTTGCTGTTAGCGTAAGCGTATCCACGTTGGCCTTTATCGTTTTCAGTTTGTCTTTTACTCCTACACCAAATTTTTGCTCCTCATCAATGATTAGTAGTCCTAGGTTGTTGAATTTTATATCCTTACCGGCTAATCGATGTGTTCCAATAATAATGTCGACCTCTCCATCTGCTAGTTTTCTGAGTGTTTCTTTTTGCTGTTTGGGCGTTTTAAATCGATTGATATAGTCAACCTTACATGGAAACTCACCTAACCGATTTTTAAACGTTTTGTAGTGCTGCCATGCTAAGATAGTAGTTGGCACCAGTACTGCCACTTGTTTGCTATCGGCTACAGCCTTAAATGCAGCTCTCACTGCTACTTCCGTTTTCCCAAAGCCCACATCCCCGCAAATTAGTCGGTCCATGGGTTGTGGCGACTCCATGTCGGCCTTGATGTCATTGGTTGCTTTCAGCTGATCCGGTGTGTCTTCATAAATAAATGAAGCCTCCAGCTCATCTTGCAGGTAAGTATCCGGTGAAAAACGGAAGCCTTCTTTTGTTTTTCGTTCAGCATACAGCTTAATTAAATCAAAAGCGACTTCTTTAATCTTGCTTTTGGTTTTCTGTTTCTGCTTCGCCCAAGAAGTGGCACCCAATTTATCTACTTTGGGTGGTGTGCCATCTTTACCAACAAACTTAGAAATTCGATGCAGAGAATGAATAGAAACATATAGCGTATCTCCATTTTTATATAAAATACGAATGGCCTCTTGCTTTTTTCCATTGACATCTATTTTCTCTAATCCTGAAAACTGACCGATTCCATGATCGATGTGTGTGATGTAGTCGCCTGTTTGTAAACTATTCAGCTCCTTAAGCGTGATGGCTTGGTCTTTCTTTCGAAAACTCTCCTTCAGTCGAAAACGGTGGTAGCGGTTGAATATCTGGTGGTCAGTGTAGCAAGCTACTTTCAGGTCCTTCTCAACAAACCCTTCTTGTACACTCATTAAGAGTGTTTTCATGCTTATTTCCTTGCCTATATCTTCAAAAATAGCGTATAATCGCTCAATTTGTTTTGCGCTAGCCGCTAAAATCAGATTGTCGACACCTCGTTCCGTATTTCGGTTTAAATTTTCACTGAGTAAGTCAAAGTTTTTATTGAATGCCGGCTGTGCATCAGCATTTATAGTAATCGTCAAATCAATATCGAAGTAGTCTGCGGTGCCAAACTCAATGGTGTTGAATTTCTTACTTTCTAATATAAAATCTTCCTTAGAAGTGTAAAGTTCATGCGGTGATAAATGACTGATTGGAGAGTCAATGTTATCATAAACATTACTTGCTGACTCAAATTCTTTTTGGATTTTTTCCTTAGTCAATAAGTAATCTTTAAACCATAAAACAGAAGTGCTTGGCAAAAACGATAAAAATGACTCTCTACTCTCTTCAAGCAGTTTTTCTTGCACATTCGGTAAAATGGAAACGAATTCCATCGGGCTTATCGAAAGCTGTGTTCCAGGATCAAACGTGCGGATGGAGTCTACTTCGTCACCAAAGAGCTCAATTCGAATAGGATTTTCATTCGAAAAGGAATAGATGTCCACGATTCCACCACGAATAGAGTAGTCTCCGGGTTCTGCCGCAAAATCTACCCGATTAAAACTGTAGCTATTTAAAATATCAATGATAAAATCAATGCTCAGTTTATCGTTTCTGCGAATGACTAAGGTGTTGTCCAATAGATTTTTCTTGGTCACCACTTTTTCAGTAATCGCCTCAGGGTAGGTGACAATAAGGTGTGAACTATCTTTCTTATTGATTTTGTTAAGCGCCTCTGCACGCATTTGGATGTTGGCATTATCCGTTTTTTCTACATCGTATGCTTTCCGGTAAGAGCCGGGGAAAAAGATGACTTTTTCTTCACCAACAATTTCTTCCAAATCATTTAAAAAGTAAGCAGCTTCTTCTTTGTCCCCAAGAATAAAAACATGGTTTAGTGGGAAGTTTTTGGCTACTCCGTAAGCATAAAAAGAGGCAAGTGATCCAATGGCTTTTTTTAATGCAATGTGCGAAAGAGGGTTGTTGGTGAGCTGCTCTACAATGGCTTGTGTTTTGGGAGCCGAGGCAAATAAGTCTTTAAGTTCTGTTTTTGTCATCCAGTTGTGCTAAGTCGCAAAATTAAGAATTCTAATATCTATAAAGTAGAGGGACTAATCTAATAATCTGTTTCACGAGAAATAACCGAGAATTTGAGAAAGAGTTCTTTAAAAGCAGTTTTTGTGGTGGAAGCTGTTGCAAAAAAAACTAACGGCTAATGTCACTTTAGCACTAATTAGTTTCTTCAATTACCTGCAATACTGCAATAACGCTTGTTTTGCATTTTCATCGCCAAGACTCGCAGCTTGTTGAAAGTCTGCGCAGCCTGCAGTGGCGTCTACGGTTTGATATTTGACCAAAGCTCGTAAATAATAGGCCTGTGCATTATTTGGATTCTGCGCCAAACTCGCATTTAAGTCGGCTAACGCTTTTTCCCACTTTTTCGTTTGAATGTAAATCAACCCTCTATTGGTGAGTGCATCTGGCTGAGGTTTGACAGCAATGGATGCGTTTAAATCTTCTAAAGCCGTATTAAAATCACCAATCTTTATGAACTCATTTGCCCGATTAAACAATGCATCTGCATGGTTTGGTTTTAGCCTGATCGCTTGATTAAAATCGTTTAATGCCGCTTCACTTTTACCTTGTGCAGCATAAATATTTCCACGATTGGTATACGGATCTGCGTATTGTGGATTTAATTGAATCGCCCGCGTATAAAACCGCTCAGCATCTGCTATTTTGCCTTCTTTTTCTGCAATTATTCCCTTATTGTTCCACGCTTGCGCAACGTATTGATCTTTTTCCAATACATCGCCCCAAATGGCTTCATCGCTCTGCCAAACTGTGGTGCGCTGTTGAGCATATATGGCCAAGCCTAGAAAACAAGCCACACTTCCAATAAGTAAAGCTTTTGGTTTTTTAATCAGTTTAATAATGGGATAAAGCGCTATCAGAACTCCTATTCCACTCAGATAAATATAGCGGTCAGTCACCACCTGACTCCCCACCGGGATGAGCTGCAAAACAGGACCGATGGAAATAATGTAAAACAGTGAACCGAAAACGATGTGTTTGTTTTTGCGGAAGCGATACACGCCGAAGATGATTGCTAAAAGAATAAACGGAGCCGCATAGTAAATCCAATTAAACGTTCCATTCAGCTTATTGGGAAAGGAGTAAAACGCCGACAATTCTAGCGGCAATAAATATTGTAAAGGATAAAATACAATGGTGTAGCAAAAAATTAGCGCCCGCTCATAAAACGAATAACTCAATGAAAGATTAGTCAGATGCTCTGCGCCTTCTCGACTAAGAATGGTAATGGTGCCGATGAGCAGGGAAATTAAAAAGTACGGCAGTAACTGTACAAAACTGGTAATCCAACTCTTCTTTTCGATGACTACTAAATATGCCAATAGTAACACTGGTAAACTAACGGCTGTAGCTTTACTTAAGCAAGCCAAAATAAACCAACTAAAAGTTATAGGATCAAAGGTGCGAGTAGGATGCTTTAAAAAACTGAGAATAGCGGTGAGGTAAAATGCAGTAAAGATCAAGTTAGAAGTTGCCGATGCCCAACTAACAGATTCGACTTGCATAGGGTGTAAAACAAATAGGCCGACCAACGGGATGATGTAAAGCTCTTTTCTGACGAGTCGCTTAAGCACTAAAAAGACCAACCAGCCATTTAATAAGTGCAATAGAAAACTAAATCCGTGGAAAACGGCAGGCTTGATGCCAAAAAAACCGATAAGTAAACCATAAATGAGTGTGCTCACAGGTTGATACATGCCAACGTAAGAGGAGCTGAAAATGGTTTTCAGTTTATCCCAGTTCATTCGAACGATGTCCTGATTTTCTGTGATTTGGATTTGATCGTCGAAGTGGGTGAAGGCATTTGAGAATGAACCCCAATATGCTCCAAGTGCTACAAGGGCAATGAATATTAGGAATGCGGAAGTCGACTTTTTCTCAATTAAAATCATCCCTCTAAATTAATGGATTTGTTGAGAGTTTTTTAGAAAAAAACTAAAAAGCCCTGCAGAAATTAATTCAGCAGGGCTTTCAGCTTATCTTAATAGGTTTACAAAAAAGTCAACATTTTTTCTACCATATTTTTAGAACCCATAATACACGGCACACGCTGATGCAGTTCGGTTAATTCCACATCCATAATGCGCTGCTTACCTGTGGTAGCTATCCCGCCTGCTTGCTCCATTATAAAAGCCATTGGGTTGCACTCATATAATATCCTCAATTTACCGTTCGGGGCTTTTGTGGTTTCAGGGTAAATGAAAATGCCGCCTTTTATTAAGTTGCGATGAAAATCTGCTACCATGGAACCAATGTATCTTGCCGAAAATGGTCGGTTAGAGGCCGCATCATCTTCTTTACAATACTCGATATAATCTCGAACTCCTTGTGAAAAGTACGGGTAATTACCTTCGTTTAATGAATAAATTTTACCATCCTCTTTAATTTTCATATTGGGGTGAGATAAACAAAATTCACCAATAGAAGGATCTAACGTAAATCCATTTACTCCGTTTCCTGTGGTATAAACAAGCATAGTAGAAGAACCATAAACGATGTAGCCGGCTGCAACCTGCTCTGCGCCTTTTTGTAAGAAATCTTGAAGATTCGCTTCTTCACCTACTTTACTTTTTCTGCGGAAAATTGAAAAGATGGTACCAATAGAAACATTTACATCAATATTAGAAGAACCATCCAATGGATCAAAGGCCACTACATAATTGCCTTTTTTAGCAAAGTCGCTTTTAAAGATCAATTCATGATCATTTTCTTCAGATGCGAGGCCGCAAGCTTCTCCGCCATTTTGTAGGGCAGAAATAAACTGATTATCTGCCATAACATCTAACTTTTGCTGTGTTTCTCCTTGAATATTTTCTGATTCCGTAGCCCCAATAATATTTACTAAACCAGCTTTATTTACCTCTCGGTTGATGATTTTAGTGGCAATAACAATGTCGTTTAATAGCCGAGTTAACTCACCCGTCGCATAGGGAAAATCCTCTTGTCGTTCTATAATAAATTCACTCAAGGTCTTAACTCCGCTCATTGTATTGATTTTAAAATTTTTGCAAATATCGCAAATTGCAATCAATTTGGAAGTCTATCTGGAATCTGTAGGGATTTTAACTCCTAAAATTTACCTTTGCCCAAAAGCATCAATATTATGGTCACCATACGAGAAGGTAAAAAAAGCGATTGTCCTGAAGTACTCCAACTAATTCACGAATTGGCTGTTTATGAAAAAGCCGCTGATCAGGTAGAAGTTACTCTTGATGAACTAATCGAAGACGGTTTTGGACCGAATGCCATTTACCGCTTATTGGTGGCAGAAGTGGATCAGAAAGTCATCGGAATTGCACTCTATTACACAAAATACTCTACTTGGAAAGGTAGGTGCATTTATTTAGAAGATTTAATCGTAACCGAAAAGCACCGCGGAGTAGGCGCAGGTAAACTACTATTTGAGGAACTTATAAAAATTGCTGCGGAACAAAATGCAGGTCGAATGGAGTGGCAAGTACTCGACTGGAATGAGCCGGCAATTGGGTTTTATAAAAAGTACAATGCAGAGTTAGATGGAGAATGGTTCAATGCCAAATTTAGAAGAGAACAATTGCAGGAATTATCAAAGAAATTGAAGTAAATGAAGGTATTTAAGTTTGGAGGTGCATCGGTAAAGGATGCTGCTGCGGTTAAGAATGTAGCGACTATTTTAAAGCAATACGATAATGACCAGATTGTGGTGGTGGTTTCTGCAATGGGTAAAACAACCAATGCACTAGAAGGATTATTAGACGCTTATTTTCACGGAAGAGACAATACCATGGAGTTGTTAGCTGCTGTAAAAAGCTTTCACTTTGAGATCTTAAAAACACTTTTTGACGACCCTCATCATCCAATATTTGAAGAAATACACAACACTTTTGTAGAGATAGAGTGGCAGCTCGAAGAAGAGCAAATGCGTGAGTATGACTTTGAATATGATCAAATGGTGGCAGTAGGTGAATGGATTTCTGCGACCATCGTATCTGCCTATTTAAAGCATGTTGGTTTATCCAATAAGTTGCAAGATGTTCGGGATTTGATACGCACAGATAATACCTATCGAAATGCAAAAGTAGATTGGGACGTTTCTGCAGAAAATGTAAACCGATACTTAAAACCTTACTTTCAAAACGAAGAAAATCGATTGATGGTGGTGCAGGGGTTTGTCGGCTCCACGTCGGAGAATTTTAACTCTACGCTAGGCCGCGAAGGTTCTGATTACACCGGTGGTATTTTAGCAAACCTAACTGATGCCGACTCATTAACCATTTGGAAAGATGTACCGGGAATGCTTAATGCAGACCCGAAGTGGTTTGAGGAAACGGTAAAGTTGAATAACATCTCTTACCACGAAGCAGTTGAGTTGGCGTATTATGGAGCTACGGTCATTCATCCTAAAACGATAAAACCGCTACAGAACAAGCAAATTCCACTGTATGTGAAGTCTTTTGTGAACCCTACAGAAGAGGGAAGTGTAATCAATGATAATTCTGCAAAAGATTCGTTAATCCCATCTTATATATTTAAAACCAATCAGATTTTGATTTCGATCTCGCCTAGAGATTATTCGTTTATAGCTGAGGAGAACCTAAGTCAGATTTTTGGCTGCTTTGCTAAACATAAGGTAACGGTAAACTTAATGCAAAACTCAGCGATTAGTTTTTCGGTATGTGTGGATAATCTACGTGATAAGATAAACACCTTAATTGATGAGCTCAAGGCTGATTATAAAGTGTATTACAATGATGATTTACTATTGTTGACGGTAAGGCATTACGATGAAGATACATTAGCGAAATTGTTGAAAGGGAAATCTGTCTTTGTAGAGCAAAAGAGCAGGCAGACGGCGAGGTTTGTTGTGAAGTAATTGTGAGTAGCTACGAGTTAATTATTAATATGGTCACTGATACGTCAATTAAAAATTCACCATTAATAATTGGCAATTATTTTCTCTGCTAAAAAAGTCGACAATTTCTCATAAGATTCCACGGTCCAGCCGGCTACGTGAGGCGATAAAATCACCTTATCTGAAGCGATAAGTTTTTGAAAGGCTTGCGGTAGATCTTCCTTGTTGAGGTTTTCAAAAGATAAGCTTTCAAACTCGGAAACATCTAGACATGCTCCCAAAACTTTTTTGGATTCGATTCCTTGAATTAAAGCATTGGTATCTAAGCATTTTCCTCTTGCTGTATTAATCAGGTAAAATGGCTTTTTGCAATTAACAATAAATTGCTCGTCCACATAATAATGGGTTTCTTCTGTATAAGGCAAATGAATGCTAATAATGTCAGAATTGGCTTGTAATTCAGGCAAACTAACTTCCCTTATTAGATCAGCTCCAAAACCGCTTTTGTATTTATCGTGGGCTAAAATGGTAACTCCAAATCCTTGTAATCGTTGAGCTAATGCTTGTCCCATAAAGCCATAACCAATCAGCCCAACCGTTTTTCCTTTTAGCTCAATACCTCGATTCTTTTCTCTCAGCCATAAACCTTGACGAACTTCTTGATCTCCTCGTAATAAATGATTGAAAAGACTTAGCAGCATGCCAATACAGTGCTCTGCTACTGCGTCGCGATTTCCTTCTGGCGAATTGAAACACTGAATGTTTAATCGTTTTGCTTGATCAAGATCAATATTTTCCATTCCTGCACCTGAGCGTGCGATCCATTTTAGATGAGTGCATTTCTCAAGTATAGCCTTGTCAAATTTGAATTTACTCCGAATAACAGCGCCTTCATATTCATCGATAATTTCTTCGATCTCTTTTCTTGAGGAGTCTACCTTCCAATCACATTGGAAACCCATTTCCTCTAGACGTTCTTTTAAAATAGGATGAACGGAATCAATAAAAATTACTTTTCGAGACATAGCTAGAAGTAATTATACAATAATCGGCCTACTCCAAAATAAATAAATAGACCGATAATGTCATTTAAAGTGGTGATAAATGGACCCGTTGCCAGTGCAGGATCTACTTTATACTTATCCAAAACCAAAGGAACTGCAGTACCTAATAACGTTGCAAATACCACGGCCGTTATCAATGAAATACTCACTGTTAGGCTTAGTGCCCAAGAGTCTGAAAATAATAAGTTATAAGCGAATATAAGTGAGGATACAAGCACCCCATTTAGCAATCCAACGGAGAATTCTTTGAATAGGCGTGAAAAAATAGAATCAAACCCCATGGTTTTGTTGGCCAAACCTTGAACTACAATAGCTGAAGATTGTACTCCCGCATTACCACCCATCGCAGCAATTAAGGGAATGAAAATAGCCATTTCAGGATGAATTTGAATCTGACCTTCGTAATTTTCAATGACTAATGAGCCTAGGACTCCACCTAATAAACCAATTACTAGCCATGGAATTCGGGCTTTTGAGAGCGCCCAAACTCGGTCACTGGTTTCAGCAGTTTGTGTTAAACCCGAAGCCATTTGGTAATCTTTATCCGCTTCCTCACGGATTACATCTACTACATCATCAATGGTAATTCGACCGATTAGTCGGTATAATTCATCAACTACAGGAAGTACAACTAAGTCATACTTCTCCATGATATTAGCTACTTCTTCTGATTTTTCATAGGCCTTTACAGCCAATACATCTTTGAAGTAAACATCCTCTACTTTTGAAGTGCTTGAGGCTAAAAGCAATTTCTTTAACGAAAGCGTTCCGATTAGTCGATTTTGATTATCTACGACATAGATAGAGTAAACATTTTCAATATCTTCTGCCTGTTTGCGCATTTCTTTTACGCACTTGAGCATGCTCCAGTTCACATTTACTTGAATGAGCTCTTTCGCCATTAGTCCACCGGCAGAATCTTCTGGATAGCTAAGCAAATCAACAATATCACTTGCTTGTTCCTCATCCTGAATGTGGCCAATTACTTCCTGCTTTACCTTGTCTGATAATTCAGCCATAATGTCGGCTGCATCATCAGAATCCATATTTTCGATAAAGGTTTCTGCAATTTCTTTGGATCCAATTGAATCGAGGTAACGCTCTCGAACATCTTCATCGAGCTCAATTAGAATGTCGGCCGATTTTTCTTTCCCAATGTATTTATATAAGAGTGAGGCTTGTTCAATCGTAAGCTCATCCAAAATTTCGGCAATATCTGCCGGGTGGAGTTCACTAATTTCTTGTAGAATTGGTGTCTCCAAGCCTGTATCTAAGCTTTCTCTTAGCTCATTTAAGTACTCTTTCGTTAATTCAAATTGCATGGGCGACTCAATTTGCTGTGGACGAATTTACAACTTTAGGCCTGAATAAGCCGTGGTGTGAAGGTTTTTTTCGGGTGGTGGTGTAAGATGATATTTCTCCCTAGGTATTATCTAATGTTTAAGTTGGCTTACTAATCATTTTTAGTAATAGTTCTTCTTAGATGATAATCGTTTTCGTATTCATTAAAGAAGCTAAGCATATAGTATAGCTCAAATTATTGCAAATCATTACCATGAAGCTAACTTCACGGATAATAGATCCTCCCAAAAATATACACACGGACGAGACGTCCGTGCGAACTGATATGTCAGCTTTATAATTAAGCCTCGGTATACTCTCTTTTGACTACTCCACTATACAAAATGAGCTAAATTTTGACTATTCTGCTATACAGTTTAGCGATTTTTAATCGAGTAGTTTCACAATCTCGATAAATTGAGCAACAGAAAGCTGCTCTGGTCGCTCGTTGAAAATAATATTTTCTTTCACTTCAGGCTTCTCATTTATGAATTGTTTTAATGAGTTTCGGAGTGTTTTTCTCCGTTGATTAAAGGCAATTTTCACAATTGATTTAAATCGTTTTTCGTCTACATCTAATGATTTTACATTATTTCGTTGCAGTCTAATCACAGCCGACTGAACCTTGGGTGGTGGATCAAAAACATCTGGTTCTACAGTAAATAAATAATCAATGTTGTAATAAGCTTGTAGAAGTACACTTAAAATACCGTAGGTTTTAGAGCCAGGAGGAGCTGCTATTCTTTCAGCCACTTCCTTTTGAAACATTCCCACCACTTCTATTACTTTATCCCGATTATCATATGCTTTAAATAAGATCTGAGATGAAATATTGTAAGGGAAGTTACCTACGATAGCGAAATTATTCTCACCAAAAATACCATTCAAATCATACCTTAAAAAGTCCCCTTCGATGATGCGACTGTCATCTAACTCTTCGAAGTTTTCGAGTAAAAACTGTATAGATTCTCCATCAATATCAATGATATAGGTTTCTAAATCTTTTCTTTTAACTAAGTATTTCGTCAGCACGCCCATTCCGGGGCCCACTTCTATTACTTTACTGTATTGATCAGTCATTTGCAACGCATCCACAGTGTCTGCTGCAATCTGTTCGTCGGTTAAAAAATGCTGACCGAGGTGCTTTTTGGCTTTTACTAACTTCAACTTATACTTTTTCGAGTAGACTTCTAAAGGCTACAAATTTATCTTTAAAACGTTCGGTGTGGTCTTGCTGAAGAGCAGGAGCATGATCTTTCTGGTATTCGTCCAAATCCGCCATACTTGGGCAGTGGTATTGTATATTGTACGTAATTCCGGCTTCGTCTTCCGCTGTGGTAAGCACTCGTGTAATTAGGTTTTCTGTAAAATAACCGGTCTTCATCACATCCGGAATGTGGGTTTCTTTCATCCAACCCAACCACTCTTCATGAATGTTTTTTTCCACACTTACTGTTACACTATAGATAATCATATGCTGTTTTAATTTATGGTATCTCCACGAAGTAACCTGTAACGCTTCCTGGCTTCTACCACGTGAATACTATTGCTGTAATTCGTTAATATTAATTTATATAACTCCATCGCTTCTTCTGGCTGATTCAATTTTTCCTCTAGGAGCTTCGCCAAATAGAAATGACCATCATCGGCTAAAATGTCTGTAGCGTAGGTGCTGATTAAATTTCGCAATTGCTGAGCGGCTGCCTTATAGTTTCCTTGTTTTTCCTCTATCTGAAAACGAAGGTAAAGTAGCTCGTCATTCAGGGAGGAGGCCGGGAAAAATTGAGGAATAGAGTCTAAAGTTTGTTTGGCACTTTCTGCTTTATTCTGAAAGAGAAGTAGTTCTGCTCTTGCATACATCTCCAATGGATCTGCAATGCTATCTAGCCCAATATTGTCTGTTATTAAAAGAGATAACTCAATCGCATCGTTGGAGATGAGTTTGGAAGTAGAACCTTTTAGCGCATTTAATTGAGCCTGACTCCACAAAAAGTCGCCTGCATAATACGATATTTTTGCGTTCTTGAATTTTGCACGTTCGCCAATTTCATCGTATTTAAATTCTTTTTCTACTTGAGAGTAGAGTAGGGAGGCCTCCCAAACTTCTCCTTGTATTAGCAGTACATCTCCAAGCTCTATTTTTGCCTCAGCTACTTCAGGTCGAGTGCCTCCAGGCATTTCTATGGCTTCATTTAAAAGCTTCACTGCAGCATCTAGGCTGTCGAGATAAAAGGCTAAAAAGTGTGCATAACTGTTCATCAAACCTACTGTTCCTCTATTCTTTCCTAACTCTTTTAGGGAAGATCTATAACTCGTATTGACCTCTTCTAGCTCAGCCTTGGTATAATTCTCTGTGTGGGTAATTTTTTCTTTGATCGCGTCCACCAGATTTATTCGTGCACCATTATAGTACAGGTTATTACGCCCCTTATCGATAATGTATTGATAACAATTAATTGCTACGTCATATTCCTCATTGCTTAATGCTAGGCGACCTAATGTGTAGATCCTTGTTCCATTTTCATCTAACCGTCGGTCTATTGCTTTAGCCTGAATAAATGCACCATTGAAGTTTTTCTCTTGAATGTATTGCCAGATAAGCAACTCACTAAAAACGGTTTTTTCAGGTTGTTTCTGAATTCTAGACAATAGATTAGTCCGAAGTATTTCCTTTACTTCTCCATTTGGGTCAGGATGCAGAATGGTTTGCAATACATTTTGAATGCTTTGCACATAATTTTCATTCTTTCCGATAATGTCCATGTATTCGTTAATCATGGCAGCGGTTTCACCTTTACGACCATACAGGTTTGCAAGCTGAAAATTATATTGGAGATCCCTTCCAGTGGTTCGTTGTGCCCGTTCGTATACCGCTATGGCATAATCATACTCGTTTATCGCTGCAAAATCATTAGCTAGGGTAATGTAGTAGTTCTGTGCAGGTCTTACCTCCTTCAGCGCGTCATCAAAGCTTTGATTGGCTTTTTTCTCGTTGCCTTCTTCTCGGTATACCAATCCCAAATCTACGTATAGCAGGTAATTGTTATCTTTGGTTTTGATTCTTTTTTTAACAAGATTTTCAGCTGATTTAAATTCTTTTTGCTCTACATAAATACTCAACAGACGCTCGTAGGTAGCTGAAAAAGATGTTTTTTCATACACTTCTTCATACAGGGATAGCGCCTTTTCTATTTCATCACTTTCGTAGAATTGATCAGCTAATTTTAAGTCAGTCTCCACACTGTTTTGGGCAGACAATAAAAAAGGCAAAAGCACCATAATTGCTGAGGTAGCCTTTAAAGTGCTTTTGTATAGGGTATGTAAACGTTTGATCACGAATTACCTTTCTTTGCTTTTAATTTCGCTCTCGTAACTGTACTTAATGAGTCCACTGTAGGAGCATATTGCGTGTATAACTCTTCAGCACTAGTGATCTTAACCGTTAATTGGTCGATTTGCTCTACAATAGTGTTGACGTTACTTTGCTCCAATTGATAGTATTTATCAAATTTTTCTTCTTTTACAATGTCGTTTTCAATGTCTTGCTTTAGGGCATTTAATTGATCTATTTCTGTTTTTGCTGCAGCAAGCATTTCATTGTACCCTGTTTTGTATTTAGCATACACTTTTCGCATCGCTCGGTAATCTCCAAGCATTATCAATAAATCCTTGCTAAGCGTATCCTCTAAATTTCTAGATAAAAATCCTAAGTTGGCAAATATCGTGTCGTGATGAATCATTATTTGTTCGTAGTCAGTAGCTTCAAGAGCATCTGCCTGACTTTTCGTTTCTTCAATTAGTTGATTTACCTTTTCAATATTTGCTTTATCTTGATCGGATAAACACCCAACCAGCATTATTGAAAAACTTAAAACGAATACTACTATGCTAAAATTTCTCATTATGATATGGTATTAAATCTAGTGTAAGGTAACAATACTTCAGGAATGGTAATTCCATCTGCTGTTTGATTATTCTCTAAGAGCGCTGCCAATATTCTTGGCAATGCCAATGCACTGCCATTTAAGGTATGCGCCAACTCAGTTTTTCCTGCTTCATTTTTGAAACGAAGCTTAAGTCGGTTCGCTTGGAACGTTTCAAAGTTGGAGATAGAGCTCACTTCAAGCCATTTGTCTTGAGCAGCAGAATACACCTCCATATCATAAGTTAATACAGAAGTAAACCCTAAGTCACCGCCACAAAGCAATGCTACGCGATATTGCAATCCTAGTTTATTGAGCAACCCTTTTACATGGTCTACCATTTGGTCTAAGGCTTCATAAGATTTATCAGGATGTTGGATTTGTACAATTTCTACTTTGTCGAATTGGTGCAATCGGTTCAACCCTCTCACATCTTTGCCATACGAACCTGCTTCTCTCCTAAAACAAGGTGTGTAAGCCGTGTTTTTGATTGGGAAATCACTTTCTTTTAAAATTACATCTCTGTAAATATTCGTTACTGGAACTTCTGCAGTTGGTATGAGGTATAAATCATCTACGCCTACGTGGTACATCTGTCCTTCTTTATCAGGCAGCTGTCCCGTACCGAACCCTGAGGCTTCATTCACTAAGTGTGGAGGGATTACTTCTTCATATCCGGCATCCCTTGCTTCATCTAGAAAGAAATTAATCAATGCTCGCTGCAAGATGGCGCCCTTCCCCTTGTAAATTGGAAAACCTGCACCAGTTATTTTTACGCCAGTTTCAAAGTCAATTAAATCATATTTCTTGGCTAGCTCCCAGTGTGGCAATGGCTCAAAGTCAAATGAGGGAGCATTTCCTTTTTCCTCTATAATGGCATTGTCTGCATCGCTTTTTCCTTGAGGCACAATTTCATTGGGTACATTGGGTAGCTGATAAAGCAGTTGTTGCAAAGCATCCTCAATAGTGCTTAATTGTTCCTTCAGTTTCGCACTAGACTCCTTTAATGCGGCAGTCTTGGCTTTCATCTCATTGGCTTCTTCCGCTTTTCCAGTTTTAAATAGTTGACCTATTTCTTTGGCTAGTGAATTAGAAGTTGCTAATTGTTGATCCAATTCTTGCTGTGTAGCTACTCGTTCGCCATCTTTTTCGATAATTTCATCGATAGTAGCAGTAGCTTCTAGGTTTCTCTTTTTATAGCGCTCTATGATTAAGGCTCTATTTTCTTTTATAAAGGGTAACTGTAACATGTTTTTTTATTGACTTTTCAGATGAACAAAGATACAAGTCCAATACAATATTATGGTCATATGGGTATTAAAACATTTTAAAGCTAGGGATCTTTTTTATGCTTTTGTATAAGAGCAAGTATTACCTGCAGGGAAAGTGTATTCCTTGCCTCAGTTAAGTTAGGTTTGTAGCCCTTTTAACTGTAATTATTTAACCAAAAAAAACTCCTCTCAGCAAGGCTAAGAGGAGTTTTTTATAAATCGTATGTAGATATTATTCGAAACCTTCGGTGTCTACAGAAACAAATGATTTTTTGTTTGACTTAGTTTTGAACACTACTAATCCGTCTTTAAGTGCAAATAAAGTATGGTCTTTACCAATACCTACATTCTCACCTGGATTATGTCTTGTCCCTCTCTGTCTTACGATGATGTTACCAGCTTGAGCAAATTGCCCACCGTGTACTTTCACACCTAATCGTTTACTTTCTGAATCTCTTCCGTTTTTCGAACTACCTACCCCTTTCTTATGTGCCATGACGTTTTGAAATTTTTATCGGTTCGTATTATTTTTCTGTGTCATCTGCTTTTTTAGCAGTTGTCTTTTTAGCAGCAGCCTTTGGTGCCGCTTTTTTAGCTTCAGCAGCAGGCTTTTCAGCAGCTACTTCTTCTTTAGCTTTCTTTGGAGCAGCTTTTTTAGCTTTTCCAGCTCCGATAGCTTCAATTTGGATTTTAGTCAATGACTGGCGGAAACCGGTCTTCTTTCTAAAACCTTTTCTTCTTTTCTTTTTGAAGGCGATAACTTTATCACCTTTAAGGTGCTCAAGAATCTTTGCAGATACTGATACTCCTTCTACAGCTGGGGCGCCAACAGAAACTTTTTTGCCATCATCCGTTAAAAGAACGTTTGAAAACTCAACTTTTGAGCCTTCTTCGCCTTCCAAACGATGAACAAAAATCTGCTGATCTTTTTCTACTTTGTATTGTTGCCCTGCTATCTCTACGATTGCGTACATCTTATACAGCTTTATTTGTTAATAAAAATTTGGACGGCAAAAATACAAATAAAATTCTAGTAAACAATACTTTGTTTAATCTACTTTTGCTTCTGCTTTCTTCTGCTTTCGGCTGATTTTTAAGTTTTCTCGATTGACAATGTATATACCTGATAAAATAACACTTATCCACACAATGTGCATTGGTTTGATTACTTCTCCATCAATGAATCCCCACATTAAAGCAAATACCGGTATAATATAAGTAACCGAAGAGGCGTAAATCGCAGATACTTTTTTGATCAGAATATTAAATAAGATAACCGCAAGTGCAGTACCGAAAATTGACAATAATGCAATGTAAAAAAGATTCTGATAAGCTTCAGGGTCAGTTTTTAGAATTTCAGTGAAATCGCTCATCAATAAGTAGATTAATGTAGGCGGCCCTAAAAAGAAAAACCCAAATGAGGTAATGTCGATGGAATTGATGGGTCCCAAGTACGTTTTGATAAAGTTGATGTTGGTGGCATAACATATGGTGGCGAGCACCACCAATAAAGCGTAGGTTTGATTCCCATTTCCTACATCAAAGCCTTGTACTGAAAGTAAACCAATAGCGCCTGCTAGCCCTAGAAGTACTCCCGCAAATCGCTTAATCCTAAGTGTCAGTCCAAACCCAATTAGTCCTACCAATACAGTGAATAAAGGGACTAAACTATTTAGCATGCCTGTTAGCGAACTGCTAATCTCTGTTTGTGCGGTAGTGAATAAGAATGCTGGAATGCCATTGCCTAAAAGGCCAGCGATGAGCAAATAGCCCCAATATTTACCTTTGATTTTGCGAATGTTTTTAAGCGCTATTGGGAGTAAAAACAAATAAGCAATCACAATGCGAAGTGATGCCACTTGTAAGTTGTTAAAGCTTTCTAGTCCTCTTTTCATGAGAATGAAAGAACTTCCCCAAACGAAGGCTAGTAGTAATAAGAGTAACCACTGAATGGCAGGTTTATTTAAATCGAAGAATTTCATAAGCGGGCAAAGGTACGGTCAATTAATGTGCTTTACCTACTTTCTTATTCAAATGAATTCACTGCAACTGAATCTTTTTTAATACCTTTGATACCATCCTAATTATATAATAGTTGCTATGAAAAATCGGCTTGCTTTTTCCTTTTTTTTGATTGCGTCTTTTCTTTTGATCGAATTATCTGCATGCACTGACCGGGCTGAAGATAAAAAAGAAAAAGAGGTGGCAAATACTGAAAAGTCATCTCCGGCTCATCGCTCCTCAGAAGATAAAGCTGGAGAGCTTGCAACTAAGCCTTCGAATATATCATTGCCTGATGTAATTACTTATTTCATGAGCTCTTTTTAAGACGATATTTCACAAACATTCGTATCCCTAAGTTGTTTCTTTATTAATTTTACAAAAAATTATACAGGATGCAGGGAGCTTCGAATCGTCCAGTCATATATTGGCTACTTACCGGTTGTTTTTTAATTTTCGTAATGGTTTTAGTAGGTGGTATCACTCGGCTTACCAACTCAGGATTGTCCATGGTTGAATGGAATTTGTTGATGGGTTCTATTCCACCTTTAAATGATGCGGAGTGGCAAATTGCCTTTGAAAAGTACAAGCAGTTTCCCGAATATCAAATGGTCAATTATCATTTTACTTTAGAGGAATTTAAGCCCATTTTCTTTTGGGAATACTTGCATCGCGTTTTGGGTAGGTTGGTTGGGATAGTTTTCATCATCCCATTCCTTTATTTTCTTTTACGAAAAATGATTAGCAAAGAACTGCTTCCAAAGTTGCTTTTACTTCTATTAATGGGCAGTTTTCAGGGCTTCTTGGGCTGGTATATGGTAAAGAGTGGATTAAATAAAGATCCTGATGTAAGTCACTTTAGACTAGCGATGCATTTAACTACCGCTTTCTTGACTTTTTCTTATACCCTATGGGTGGCCTTGGATCTGATGTATCCCAACAAAGTTAAAGGTGCTTTTAAAACAATAAGGTCAGGAGCCACTATTTTGTTATTGGTCACCATAGTTCAAATCGTTTGGGGAGCATTCGTTGCAGGCTTGAACGCAGGAAAGGTGTACAATACTTGGCCGTTGATGGGAGACCAACTTGTCGCTGATGCGGTAACTGCGATGTCTCCATTATGGATGAATTTTGTAGAAGGCTTGGCAGGTGTTCAATTTATACACCGATACATGGCATATGTTGTAGTCGGATTAGTAGTTTTTCTAGTAATGCAGGCCAAGAAGCATATGATTTCAACTTCACAAAAAGGAGGAATCCGCTTTTTAATAGGAATGGTTTCCATTCAATTTGTTTTGGGAATAGTGACGTTATTGCTCGGTGTACCTGTTTGGTTAGGTGTCCTTCACCAAATTTGTGCATTGTTGCTATTAGGTACGGTGGTATTTGTTTTGCACCGTTTTAGCTATTCCTCAGGAGAGGTAGTTTGATTTTTCCATCTGAAGGTTTCAATTAAGTGCACGATGTCTTTTTTGATAAACTCTCCAACCGGTCGAATTGAGTCTGGGTTTGGCGCTACATTAAAATAAAGTGCACCGCGCAAAAAGTGGTTGCTGCTGTCAGTTATAAAAAACTGATCTGATGATGCTGCATTTCCCTCTATGGAGTAATATGTTCCGAAAACTCGATTTTCCTCATTAATAATAAGCTCTTCATTTATTTCTTGCGCTTTTTCAGTGTGCTTGTAGGATAGTGTTCTACTTTCCTCTAAAAGCTTGCTAATGTTATTTTCCACCGGAAAATAGCTAAAGTGTATTCTGGCGCCGTACTTACTAAAATCTACATTGAAGAAGTTTTCTTGTTCTTTGGTTCGTTTTAAATTTACAACACCATATTGTGGCAGTTCAAAAGTAAATGGAAACGGAATGCTATCGGCTACTTCTTGGTAGGTTTTCTCAGGTAGATCAATTCGAAAATAACCTGTTGGTTTTGGCAGTGGGTCATTTCCACAGCTCGACAATACGATAATGGTACTCAGGGCAAATCCTACTGATAGTTTATTAATCATTGCTTTCCGTTGAATTATCTTGTTCTATGGTCACTTTAATTCGCTTAACACGCCTTTTGTCTGCTGCTTCTACAGTAAATAAATACTGCTCAAATCGCACTTTTTCTCCTTTTTTAGGAATTTTTCCTTTCAGTTCTAGTAAGAATCCTGCAAGTGTTTCGGCATCGCCCTTTTGTTCTTCAAATAGTTCCTCTGAAGGTACTTCTAATATACGATATAAGTCATTTAAAGGAGTTTTCCCTTCAAATACATAATTAAACTCATCCAATTTTGAGTAAACTAAGTCGTCGTCATCAAACTCATCACTTATTTCCCCCACAATTTCTTCTAATACGTCTTCAAGACTCACAATGCCTGAAGTGCCGCCATACTCATCAACAACGATGGCCAAGTGTATTTTTT
>CBFHLF010000004.1:0-28707 GCA_965656555.1 uncultured Acidiluteibacter sp.
TACACATCAATGCATTGAGCAATCGAATGAATGAAGTAATGAAGGTGCTTACCATTATTTCTACCATATTTATTCCATTAACATTTATTGCAGGTATTTATGGCATGAACTTTCAGCACATGCCTGAGTTATCCTATGAATATAGTTACCCCATCGCATGGGCGGTAATGATCGTGCTTACAATCATTATGATAATCTATTTTAAACGAAAAAAGTGGCTTTAAAATTAAAGCCACTTTTTTTTATTATTAGAAATAATAAAGCTAGAATTTAGCCTCTTTTTCTCAATTCATCTCTAATTTCTGCAAGTAAAACTTCCTCTTTTGATGGAGCAGGAGGAGCAGCAGGAGCTTCTTCTTTCTTCTTTTCTGTCTTGTTGTATGCCTTAACAAGCATAAACACGGCAAAAGCTACAATAAGGAAAGTGATAATGGTATTGATAAACGTACCGTAATTAATACTTACCTCTTTTACAGCTTCTACGACTACTACTTCACCGTCCATCACTACATCAGTGCCGGCCTTTAATACATAGCGTAGATTTTCAAAATCTACTCCACCGATAAGTAAACCTAATGGTGGCATTAAAATATCAGCAACAAATGACTTGGTAATTGCACCAAAATAAAGTGCCATAATAAGGCCAACTGCCATTTGAAGTACGTTACCTTTTCTAACAAAATCTTGAAACTCTTTTAACATGGTTATTTGTGTTATGGTTTATAATGCACCAAATATAGTCTATAAACACATTAAACATAACCAAATAATCGACCAGCACTATTATATCAACGACGAATTAATGAAAACCTAAAGTAAACAGACCTAACAGCAGTTAAGTTAGACGAATGAAAGTGGAAACAAATTCAAAATTATTAACAATTTTAACCCAACGGTTAATAACTTTGTTGATAAGGATTTCTTTACATTGAACGATAGGGAGGTGAAGTTTTTAAATTTGTTACAAAGGAAATTAAACAGCACCTAACCTATGTTCACCCTCTTTGGAAAAAAGAAACTAAATGAGAATAAGCTGAGTAACATCGCAGTGAATACTATTCTCGACACGGTAGACCAAGGCTTTCCTGAAGTTGCTGAAATCATAAAAAATTCACCAGAACTGATTGCTGAAGTTGAAATAAACAGCGCTCACCAAGATGTATTTTTATTGATCATTATAGCAGCTAACCTACAACTCATCCCCAAACATTTAGAAGCTCATCAAGATAGTAGAGTTACCAACAAGATCTTAGAAAAGTTTGCACTTGTTTTTGACCTTGAAGTTAGTGAGTTTGAGAAAGCCATCAACGAATATAAAAGTTACCTAAAAAAAGTAAATCATCCATCAAACAATATCTTGTATTCAATCAGTAAAGCGGTATTCCACAAGTTCGGTTTAGCTGACTTACAAGAAGAGTATTTCAGAAATATGAAAGCTCCAAACCCATTATTTTTAAAACGTTTGGATGAAGTGATGCCGATTTTTTTATTTGATTGGGAGAGTATTACTAGCAAATATCAATTTGTAGAATAATGACAAAAGGCTTAAGATTTCTCTTAAGCCTTTTTTATGTTCTCATAATTCAACTTTAACCGCTAATAATTACATCAATCCAAATTGCTTCTCAGCCATCTCAGTAATGTCCATACCGATAGCCATACAAGCTGTAGCTGCTGGAGAAGGTGCATTTAGTACGTGAATGGCTTTATCTTTGTATTCGATTTTAAAGTCGTCAATCATTTCCCCATCAGGACCTAAAGCCATTGCTCTAACACCAGCTCTTCCAGGCACTATGTCCTCCATAGTTAATGAAGGTATTAACTTTTGAAGTGTTTTTAGGAATAACACTTTGGAAAAAGCTCTTCGGTATTCATCTAATCCAAACTTCCAGTGTTTAGCGAACAACTTCCAAGTTCCCATGTATGTCAATGCATCAGCGGTATCCTTCAAACTAAAGTCTGTTTTATTGTATCCTTCTCTTTTGAATGTAAATACTGCATTTGGTCCGCATTCTACACCACCTTCAATCATTCTAGTAAAGTGAACACCTAAGAATGGAAATGCAGGATTAGGAACTGGATAGATTAAGTTTTTCACCTTATGCATTCCTTGCTCTGACAAATCGTAATAATCACCTCTAAATCCTACGATTTGCAAATCTAAATCAACATTGTCTTTTTTGGCCAATCGATCCGCTTGCAACCCACCACAATAAATGGTGTGTTTTGCTTTGTAGGTTCCCTTGCTAGTTTTAACAGTAGTATATGCATCTCCATGCTCAGCTGACTTAAATTCCTCACCGAGCAATACCTTAGATGCAGGTTGTTGCGCCAATGCTACTTCTGCCAACCTATTTGTGGCGCCTACAAAATCGATAATTCCTGTACAAGGAACATGAATTCCAGCTACTCCTTTACAAAATGGCTCCAAATCTTTAACTTCATCGCTATTGATACGAGTGATTCCCTCAATTTCATTCTTCAGGCCAGTATTGTAGATCTTGTCTAAGAAAGGCATTTCACTGTCATCAGTAGCAACTACCACCTTTCCACAAACATCATGATTCACATTATATTCCTTCGAAAATCGAACCAATTCATGACGACCTTTTACACAATTAACAGCCTTTTTAGAACCAGGTTTATAGTATAATCCTGAGTGTATTACACCAGAATTATGGCCTGTTTGGTGCCCTGCCAATCTGTCTTCTTTTTCGATCAAAACGATGTGAAGATGTGGGAATTTCTTTTGTAACTGGTAAAGTGTTGCTGCTCCAACTATTCCGCCGCCTATAATGGCGATATCGTAAATTGTTTCTTTGCTCAATGTGTTCAGTTTTTTGAGGTCCAAAAATAGGACTCAAAGTTCAATTACTAAACTCCTAGTTCAACTTTTTGTTTGGGCACACGCAATAAAAGGAAGACCCCAATGATAAAAAAGGCGCCTAAGGCAAATATTGAGTTCCGCATTCCCCCTGTGACACCCTCAATAAATCCAAAAGAGAAAGTACCAATTACAATACCTAGCTTCTCCAGCACGTCGTAAAAACTAAAATAAGAGGCGTGATCTTTGGTCTTAGGAAGCATTTTTGCATAGGTAGATCTAGAAAGAGATTGTATCCCTCCCATTACGAATCCTACCACAGCGGCTACCACATAAAACTCTACCGGCAAGGTTATAAAATAAGCACCGATACATACACCCACCCAAACAAATAGCGACACCATCAATGCTTTTAAATTTCCTACTTTACGAGATAAAAACGAAAAAAAGTACGATCCGCCAATAGCAATAAATTGAATTATCAGTACTGAAACTATTAAACCTGTTTTGGCGGCAGCATCTTCACCCCAATCAATTTCTTTGGCTGCAAAAAGCGTAGCCATAAGCATTACAGTTTGCACACCCATACTGTAAACAAAAAATGCAGTTAAGTATCGACCAATAACCAACTGACCTTTGATTTCCTTGGCCACCTTTTTAAGTTCACGCCATCCTCTCCATATCAAGTGATCATCTTTTTCAGGAGGAGTGCCTGCGTGCTTTGGTAAACGCGCATACGTAATCTGGCTAAAACCGATCCACCACACCGCTACAGATACAAAAGCATATTTAGCAGGCATACCAAATACCATTATACCAAAGAGATTCGCAATTAATAAAATAGAACTCCCTAAGTAACCCAACGAATAACCTTTAGCGGAGATTCGGTCGTGATCTTTTGGGTCTGCAATAATGGGTAAGTAGGAGTTGTAAAACACAATACTTCCCCAAAAACCAACGCTTGCAGTCAATACAGGCAGCATACTCCACTCTAACCGATCCACATCAAAAAAGAATAATCCCGCACAGGAAATGGCTCCCAGATAGCAAAAAAACTTCAAAAACACCTTTTTATCATCTATATAATCAGCGATTCCCGACAAAATTGGTGAAATAAATGCCACAATCAGAAAGGCCATGGAACTGATGTAGGAATACAGCTCCGTATTTTTAAACTGTAGACCAAAGAAAGAAACGATATCGGTGGTTCCTCCAGGTACGTCGGTGGTGGTTACCGCTTCATAAAACATCGGAAATATGGCCGTGGTGATTACTAGCGGATAAGCAGAGTTTGCCCAATCATAAAAGGCCCATGCATTGATAATTTTTTTATTTCCTTTCATGATGTTTTAGATGTGATGAATTATATAAAATCTAAATCCAATTTTTGCTTCAAAGTAAGCACCTGAGGATTACGATCAATCATTTTCTGAAACTTTTCTGCATCAGTATACGCCTTTCGTTCAGTCATGTCTCTATTGATGGTCACTTCGATGGTTACCTCTGTATTTTTTAACCGTTGACGTAGCATCTCATGCATGTCAGGTCTAAAAATCATCACTTCCTCTTCCTGACTTTTATTCTCTACCAGCATATGAAGTAGATTTCCTTCTCTCCGAGGCATTCGCTCACGCATGGCAGAAGTAACTAGGGAGCTCCCCTCCTTTCCAGCAGTTTCAATGTCATTCATTATAGAGGTCCAAACGGCTTTTAGCTCATCATCCGTAAATGCATTGTCCATTTTAGGACCGCTGGCTTTCGTTTCCTCCTCTTCTTTTTCAGCTGCAGGCTTATCATTTAGCATTTGACCCAGTGAAGCAGATACTGATGGCACCCTTCTTCGGCCCGCAGTTGTTGTTTTTCTCACTACAGGTTCTTGCGTTGGCGGCGGTGGAGTTGGTGCAGAGCTTGGTTCTGCCTTTGGCGGCACTTCTGCTTTTTGTACTTGATTTTCGGATTTGGGAGGCTGAGGGGCAACAAAACCACTATCTTTTGATTTAGAAGGCTTTATGTTTGCCGCTACTTTGAATCCATCATTTTTTTTTTGAACCGTAGTACCTAAACCACCGTTCGTAATCGAGCTAAGCTGCATGAGGCAGAGCTCAATGAGCAGCCGTTGATTTTTTGACGCTTTATATTGCAAGTCGGCTTGGTTGGCCAACTGTATGGCCTGCATCAGAAACTGACCATCGGCAGCTTTCGATTGCGCTAAGTATTTCTCTTTAATGGCTGCTCCAACCTCTAGCAGTTGAACAGTAATTTCATCTTTACTCACCAATAGGTTTCTAAAGTGCTCTGCCAATCCTACTATAAAATTGTGTCCATCAAATCCCTTATTTAGAATTTCATTGTAGACCATTAACACATCAGGTATCTGATTGGCTAAAAGCATCTCAGTTATCTTGAAATAGTAGTCGTAATCTAGGATATTTAAGTTATCAATGACGTGTGCATACGTCATATTATTTCCTGAAAAAGAAACAATTTGATCAAACATAGAAAGAGCGTCACGCAAAGCACCATCTGCTTTTTGGGCAATGATGTGTAAAGCATCCTCCTCTGCTTTTATTTGCTCTTTCTCTGCAATAGCACCCAAATGATGCGCAATGTCTTCTACTTGAATTCGATTAAAATCAAATATTTGACAACGCGAAAGTATGGTAGGGATGATTTTATGTTTCTCCGTAGTCGCTAAAATGAATATAGCATGTTTGGGAGGCTCTTCTAAAGTCTTTAGAAAGGCATTAAATGCCGAATTCGACAGCATGTGCACCTCATCGATAATATAGACCTTATGAGAACCTAGTTGCGGTGCAAAACGAACTTGATCTACTAAACTTCGAATATCATCTACTGAGTTATTGGAGGCCGCATCTAACTCATAAACATTTAAGGACTGACCTTCATTAAATGACTTACAAGATTCACATTCGTCACATGCTTCGATGGACGCTGTTCTGTTAAAACAGTTGATGGTTTTGGCCAAAATACGGGCACAAGTTGTCTTTCCAACTCCCCTAGGACCACAAAACAAGAAGGCTTGAGCCAAATGACCTGTTTTTATGGCGTTCTTTAAGGTATTGGTAATGGACTGTTGGCCAACTACCGTATCAAAAGTAGCGGGTCTGTATTTACGTGTAGAAACAACAAAATTTTCCATTCAATCCTTGAGCTTTATTTGCGAAAACAAATATATCATTAATCTTTTTCGAGTAGGCGGTTTGTTGAAAAGTTATGGGTTGAAATTAAAAAAGCCATCTCATCTCATAAATATCTTTTTATAGTTCAAATTTATAATTTCAAACTATATAAATTCGTCTCAACAATTTATAGAAACTCCACTTTTGAGAAAATTTAAATAAAATACTGTTCTATCGGTCTACAAGGCCTCTCCACTTTCATGCTTGATGTCACGGACTACAAGCCCGCGCGAACGGTTTTTTTAGAACATCCTGCAGAGCTGAAATAATTTCGGTTGGATTATTAACAATATAATTATCTAATGTATTTCTCAACATCCCTTATTAAGTTAATTTTGGTCAATCCCTAGGCTTCAATTTTCGGAGAAGCACAAAGTATTTGAAATCAATAAATCTTTATGTACTTTTGTGCTCCCTTTTTAAGGGATTATTATTAACTAAAATTTATACCAATGAGCAATCATTATGAGGCGGTTTTCATTATGACTCCCGTTTTGTCTCCTGAGCAGACAAAGGAAACAGCCGAAAAATTCAAAGCGATCGTTACTGAAAACGAAGGTACTATCGTAAACGACGAAAATTGGGGCCTAAAAAAATTGGCTTATCCAATTCAGAAAAAATCAACTGGTTTTTACCAAATGTATCAGTTTGAAACAGCTAATGGCGAAGTAATCGCAAAATTAGAAACTGCTTTCAAACGTGACGAAAGAATCATGAGATTCTTAACTGTGAAACTTGACAAATACGGAGTGGAGTACGCAGCTAAAAGAATTGAAAAGAACAAAGCGTTAGGTACCAAAAAATAATTTAGTAAAAACAGGTAAAAAAGAACCATTATGGCTGATAAATCTGAAATTAGATATTTAAATCCTCCATCAATTGAGGTAAAGAAAGACAAATACTGTCGTTTCAAGAAAAACAGAATTAAATTCATCGATTATAAGAATCCTGACTTTTTAACACAATTTGTTAATGAGCAAGGTAAAATTCTTCCAAGAAGAATTACAGGAACTTCATTAAAGTATCAACGTAAAGTGGCACAAGCGATCAAAAGATGTCGTCACTTAGGGTTGATGCCATATGTAACTGATTTATACAAATAAGGAGGATAAGAGATGGAAATTATATTAAAGAAAGACGTTGAAAATTTAGGCTACAAGGACGATATCGTTACCGTAAAACCTGGTTACGCAAGAAACCTTCTTATTCCTCAAGGTTTTGCTTTAGCAGCTACTGCTTCAGCAAAGAAGATGCTAGAAGAGACATTGCGTCAGAGAAGCCACAAAGAAGCGAAAGTAAAAGAAGCAGCTACTGCTACTGCTAAGAAATTAGAAAAAGCAGCTGTGAAAATTGGCGCTAAAGTAGGCGAAGCAGGAACTAAGATTTTTGGTTCTGTTAACACCATTCAAATTGCTGATGCTTTAAATGCACAAGGGTTTGATATTGACAAGAGAACCATTAAGATTTTAGGGTCTCAAATTAAAGAAGTAGGTACTTACCAAGCAGAAATTAGACTACATAGAGATGTAACCATCACTATGGATTTTGAAGTTATTGCTGAGTAATCACACCTCAACCATATTAAAAACCTCTTTCGTTCATTCGAAAGAGGTTTTTTTGTATCTCATTTTATACACTTAGAATAAACCTGTTGTAATTTAGAGCTTAACCCATATAGTTTTTTGTCATATTAAACAGAATCAAAACACAAAATCAAACACACTTGATTTAAACCACAAACAAATACTTATTCTACAAATTTATCTACCCTTCGACTCCAACCTAGTATAACATCTTTCGAATCACTCTACTAATTGAGCAATAGCTAAATTAATTTACTCATAACGTAATGACTCAATAGGGTCTAAGTCTGCTGCCCTTTTTGCGGGATAAATACCTGCTACAACACCTACAATAATACACAGCAATACACCTAAAATCATCCAGTCCCAAGGAATAATAAAACCTGCACCAACAAAGCTAGCCACCACATTTCCAATAATAATTCCTAACACGATACCTACCGCTCCACCTATCTGACAGACGATTATTGCTTCGACTAAGAACTGCATCAGAATAAACCGACTACTTGCACCCAATGCTTTCCTGACACCAATTTCTTTTGTTCGCTCAGTAACGGTTACCAGCATAATATTCATTAACCCAATAGCGGCACCAAGCAGAGTGATAAATCCAATAATATAAGCTGAAAAACTGACCATGGAAAGATTCTCAATAAGCAAGCTTGCCACACTATCCGATCGGGTAATTTCAAATGAAGCATCTTCCTTAATAGGGTCACCACGTACAATACGAAATGCGCCTTTCGCCTCTCCTATTGCCCCATCGAGCTCATCAGGAGTTTCCACCATTACATTAATAAGGTATGACGTATTCGCCGATGAGAAATACTGTCGAGCGTTCTGAAGTGGAATCAACGCATTTTTGTCAGCGCTAAACCCCATACTACTGCCCTTCTCCTTCAACACCCCAACTACACGGTATTTACTTGCTCCTATGGAGATAATCTCATTCACCGCTTCTGATTTTTCACCAAATAGTGTGGTTCTAATTTCATGGCCAATGATCACTACATGTGCACCTGAATTAACTTCCGTCGAAGAAAAATTACGTCCTTCAGCTACTTCATAGCCTGAGGTAATAACATAGTCTTCATCACAACCGAAAACGAAGATATTGGGGTTGGTTTTTTCTGATTTATACTTTAGCGTCGCGGTAGCAGTAGCTCTAGAACTTACTGATACTGTTGCCGGATAAGAAAATTGCTTTTTAAAGTCTTTTGCATTATTAAAGTCAATAATTGGATACACTTTTGCCTTTTTACCACGGCGCCCCATACGTATATTACTACCTTCATTTTTAATCGAAAATGTATTAGAACCCATGCTGCTAAAATTACTGCTGATGGATCCTTTTATAGCATCAATGGATGTAAGAATGCCAACCAAAGCGCAAATTCCGATGGCAATTATTAGCACGGTCAATACTGTTCGAAGCAGTTGATTTCTAACTGACTTAAATGACTCTTTTATATTTTCTAATACAACGTCTTGCATGCCTAACGTAATTTGATAACAATATTACTAAATATGCTTGCCGATGCAGGATAAATTGTGAAGAACGGTTTTAAAAATGGTTGAAAATCGTTAAATTCGCAACCTTAATTTCAACTTTAATAACGCATTAACAGAAGAAACACATGGCTTTTGATATAGAAATGATTAAAGCGGTTTATGAGGTGATGGGAGAACGCATCGAGGCGGCTCGTAAAATTGTCAATAGACCGTTAACATTAAGTGAGAAAATTCTTTACAGTCACTTAGAGCAAGGAATTCCAACAGAAGAATTTCAACGAGGAAAATCGTACGTTGACTTTAAACCGGATAGAGTTGCCATGCAAGACGCTACTGCTCAGATGGCTTTATTGCAGTTTATGCAAGCTGGAAAGAAAAAAGTTGCAGTACCTTCTACTGCTCACGCCGATCACTTGATTCAAGCAAAAATCGGAGCAGATAAAGATCTTCAAGAATCATTAAATAAAAACAACGAAGTGTTTAACTTCTTGAGTTCTGTTTGTGAAAAATACGGTATTGGATTCTGGAAGCCAGGTTCAGGAATTATTCACCAAGTAGTATTAGAGAACTATGCATTTCCAGGTGGAATGATGATTGGTACCGATTCGCACACTGTAAATGCAGGCGGGCTAGGAATGGTTGCAGTTGGTGTTGGTGGTGCTGATGCTGTTGATGTAATGGCAGGAATGCCATGGGAATTGAAATTCCCTAAACTGATCGGTGTAAAATTAACAGGAAGACTAAACGGTTGGACTTCTGCAAAAGATATTATTCTAAAAGTAGCCGGCATTTTAACAGTAAAAGGTGGTACTGGAGCAATCGTTGAATATTTTGGCGAGGGTGCAAAAAACCTTTCTTGTACAGGAAAAGGAACCATCTGTAACATGGGTGCTGAGATCGGTGCAACAACCTCAACCTTTGGATACGACGATTCTATGCGTCGTTACCTGAAAGCAACAGACAGAGCTGATGTAGTAGCCTTAGCTGATGAAGTAGCTGATCATTTAACTGGTGATGATGAAGTATATGCAAACCCGGAACAATACTTTGATCAAGTAATCGAAATTGATTTAGATAAATTGAGTCCACATTTAAACGGTCCATTTACACCTGACTTAGCAACTCCTGTTGCTGAAATGCGTGAAAAAGCCGCAAAAAATGATTGGCCAACAGATATAGAATGGGCATTAATTGGTTCATGTACCAACTCTTCTTACGAAGATTTAACCCGTGCAGCTTCTATTGTAGATGATGCATTTAATAAAGGAGTTAAGCCTGTTTCTAAATTGGGAATCAATCCTGGTTCTGAGCAAGTAAGATTTACTGCTGAACGCGACGGATTATTGGATACATTTAAAAAATTCCCTTCTGTAACCATCTTTACCAATGCTTGTGGACCGTGTATTGGACAATGGGACAGAGCGGGTGCTGAAAAAGAAGAAAAGAACTCTATCGTTCACTCATTTAACAGAAACTTCTCTAAACGAGCAGATGGTAACCCAAACACACATGCCTTTGTAACCTCTCCTGAGATGGTAGCGGCTGTGGCGATTAGTGGTCGACTAGACTTTAATCCAATTACCGATACGCTAACCAACGAAAAAGGCGAAGAAGTAAAATTAGCTGAGCCAAAAGGAATGGAACTTCCTGATCTTGGTTTTGCTGTAGAAGACAACGGATACCAAGCGCCATCTGAAGATGGAAGTGCAGTAGAAATAAATGTTGCTCCTGATTCTAATCGTTTACAATTGTTAGAGCCATTTCCGGCATGGGATGGTAAGAACATTACAGGTGCGAAATTACTAATCAAAGCATTTGGAAAATGTACAACTGACCACATTTCTATGGCAGGTCCATGGTTGAGATACAGAGGTCACTTAGATAACATTTCTGACAATTGCCTAATTGGTGCAGTCAATGCATTTGGAAAAGCAACTAACGAAGTTGTTAACCAATTAACTGGCGAAAAAGGCGCAGTACCTGCTACAGCTAGAGCTTACAAAGCAGAAGGCATTCCTTCTGTAGTAGTTGGAGATCACAACTATGGTGAAGGTTCATCTAGAGAGCATGCTGCAATGGAACCAAGACACTTAGGTGTAGTAGCTGTGATTGTAAAATCATTCGCAAGAATCCACGAAACCAACTTGAAGAAGCAAGGTATGCTTGGATTAACGTTTGATAACGAAGCAGACTACGACAAAATTCAAGAAGCAGATACGTTTAACTTTATCGATTTAGAAAACTTTGCTCCTGACAAGCAATTAACTTTAGAGTTGGTGCACGCTGATGGATCAAAAGATGAAATTAAATTGAATCATACCTATAATGCACAGCAGATTGCATGGTTTAAAGAGGGATCAGCTCTTAACCTAATCAAAAAGCAGAACAACGCATAAGTAGCTTCAAAAGCAATACAAAATCCCCATTTTCAAGCAGAGAATGGGGATTTTTTTGTTTGTTAAGGTTGTAGGATTCCTTTATCTTTATGAACTGGTATAATTATTGAAACAACCGCACAAAAAAATACTATGAAAAAGATTATCTATACAATTGCTTCTTTAATATCTATTGGAAGCATCGCACAAGAAAATTTAGTTCCTAATCCAAGTTTTGAAGAAATAGACGGAAAGATAAAAGCCGGTGGTAAAATTGAGTTAGCATATCCCTGGACCTCTGCTACGTTAATACCGGTAGACCTGTACAGTGTGGATGCCAAGGCAGATGAATTTTCTGTACCAGAAAATATGTACGGTGAAGAAAAAGCACAAAATGGCGGCAACTATGTTGGAATCAATTTTTACGGTTACCGAGGGCGCTCTCCAAAATCATACCTTCAAACTGAATTAAACAAAACCTTAGAAGCAGGTAAGACATACTGTGTAAAGTTCCACGTTAGCTTTTCAGACAGATCGAAGTATGCATCAAACAATATAGGAGCTGTGTTATCTGCAGACCCAATTGGCAGCTCTGGAGAAGGTGACTTAAATTTCAAGCCACAAATCATGAAACTTCGAAACTCACCTGTTATCAAACAGTTTGATTGGACGCCAATATGCGGCACTCTTGAAGCTGTAGGCGATGAAAAATACATCACAATTGGAAACTTTTTTAGTGAAGAAAATACCGTGACAGAACGCGTAAAGCAGTCAAGAGAATTTACCGGCGCTCAAAAAATGAATGGATACTATTACGTTGATAATGTATCGGTAATTGATATGGAAGGACAACCAGCAAGCTCATGCATTTGCGAAAAAATAGCAGGAGGAGCATTGGAGACAGAATTTAAATCATTCACTACTTCTGATAAGGATAAAGCCAACAATAAAGCGGATGTGATTATTGTAAATTCTGATGGCACTAAAGGTCCAAAAGAAGCAGGCAAAGCAGCTTCTGTAAAGCCATTCTCTGTAACTGATCAAACCATCAGTTTTGAAAATGGAGCAAAAGAGTTTGCTGCAGGCCAAACTGCTACACTTGATCAAATAGCAGATTATTTAAAGAAGAATCCAAAAAAGAAACTGAAAGCAATTGGTCACGCCAATAAGTCGGAAGGAAGTGCAGAGAATCTATCAAAAGGGAGAGCTTTTGGAATGAAAAAGTTCTTTGATTCTAAAGGATTAACAGGTAGAGTAGTTTTGGACTTTTCAGTGCATGAGGACAACAATCCAAACAACAGAAAGGTAACTTTTGAGTTTGTAGATTAATTGTAAACGCCTTAATATTGATGGTTGTAATCAAGGATTACAACCATTTTTTTATCCCATCATTATGAAAAAAAATAGCTTCTTTTTAATTGCAGCCTTGTTTCCATTTTTACTAATTGCTCAGGATGCAGAAAAAATAGATGTAGAAGAGTTTGATCAGCTAATGATGGAAGAGCAATTGCAAGTAGCAATAAACAAAGCTCGGAAAGAACATGAATTACCAATCGTTTTAAGATTAGAAACATTAGATGCAGCAGCATTTGACCAAGCTGAATACAACCAAAAAAATAATACGGAAGGGCATACCCAATCCGATGAGGATAATAAAGATGTTACACTTCGAGTAAAGAGTTATGGGGGACTTCATTATGAGATGGGCGAATTAATCTACACAGCAACAGTTGGCTTACCCATAAAAATAAAGTCAGGCGCTAAGCCAATTATAATCAATACATATGAAAAAGCCGCTGAAATAGCGGTTGAAATTTGGATGGACGATGAGGATACCAAAGCCATCGTATTAGACCCGTCTTATTACTCACTGGGCGTTGCCGCTAGCTTCAACGAAGAAAGGCAAGAAATTTCCATCATTGCAGTGATTGCCTCACCGCCATTCGATTTAAAAGGCGATAAAGATCGCAAAGATCAATACGCACTCGTGGATTATGACAAATCTGTCTGTGATGGTTTCAACCGAACAAACCCTTTTCTACCAGAACTACTGTCAGACAAAGTAAGCATAGATCAAGATGGAGTTATTTATTTGGAAAATAGTAACCGCGAATTACTGAGTGAAATTTTGGGAGATGGGCGCGATGGGTTTGCCGTTGATTTGGTGTCTGAAGAGCAATTTAAATGTGGAGAAGGAAATGGGTTATACCCGAGTAATTTTCATGAAGGGCTACTCTTGCGGCCTATTAAAGGAGGAACGGTTAATTATAAAACACCAGAAGGAGCATACCTTTCAAAGTTTAAATTAGGAGAACTACCTAAATCCTACAATCCTAACACAACCAACGTAAACTTACTATTGTTCAAAGAAGCTGCCATCTGCGTTTACATACCCTACAATAAAATGGATGCAAAAAACCTTCACTGGATTGACCCCAAATGGGAACTTAAATTATCTGACAATACCACAGGTTCAATTTTGAATGTAGAAGCATTTCCATCGAAACAAACAGATAAAATCTATAGTTATTTAGACCAACTTAAGAAAGACGCTGAGAAAGTAAATTACATAAAGGTTACATACAATTACAGTCCGCTGATTATTGATTCTGTTGCGAGCATTTCTGAACAATTGAGTAAAAAGGTAAAGGAGAACTTTAAAATCGCAGAGGTCATTATTAAAGATCGAATGGATACAATTAACCAATTTATCGCCAATAGAACCATAGCGTTAGAAATAATGGGGCTTAATGAGGCTGAAAAAATTAATTTCTTAAAGACCTCAGAAGATCCTGAGTTAATAGAATTCTTAGGTAAAATACATCAAACGGAAATGGTGATCGGAAAAACGGAGGATTTGGTAGATTTCCCAAATGAAAAGTTGACTCAAAATCTATCCGCTGCCATTCAACGCAATAAAATTGAATCTGCCCTGACACTCCAGTCAGCTTTAATCAAAAGAGCACAAAATGGAGATCAAGAAGCCATTAAATCACTTTCCCCTTCAGGAATTAAACAAACTGCTGATAACTTAACATTGATTTCAAATGCATACGTTGCCCAAATAAGCAATATTAAAAAACCGAACTTATCGGAAAGAGAAACATTAAGACGAAATCTACTAGGATTATATTTGGTGGACAAAACCAATGAGGTAGTCGCATACAACCTATGTTTGTCAATTCTATACGCTTGGGAGCTTGGCAATAAAGCTCCGGTTACTCCTGAAAAATGGGAAGAGTACTATAAATCAGCAAGTGCAAATGGTGTTATAGACTCGGAAAAGTTAAAGCGCCTTAGTACCAACTTTCATTTACTAACTGCTGACTATTATTACGACAATGGAGATATTAGGGAGCGCAAAAAAAGCCTAGAAGCAGCATACTCCAACATTATAACCGCTGATAATTCAAAAGAGGAATCAATCATGTATGCTCAGTATTTTATGTATCAATTGCAAATAAAATGGGTAGCTGATATATTAAATAAACAACTAGATAAAGGCTCTGATATCGCAATAGCAGAACAATTAATTAGCATCTCCTCATACCCTTCTGCAGAAATGAGTGAACAAGAACGCAATGCACTTCTATTACAAATAAAAAAGAGTGATTCTAAGCGGTTTTGTAGCTTATTTAAAGAAAATAAGGCACATTATTTATTCTTAAAAAGTCCTGAAATCAAGCAGGAGTGGTGTAATTTCTGCAAAAATTAAAATTTCTTATAGTAGTTATAAAAATATTTCATTAAAAGGCCTCAAAATCCTAATTTTGACACAACAATTGTCATTCCGAACAGAGATGGCTTAATCCTTAATTTTAGAACAACTTTTTGATGTCACAAAAGATCATTTACACGGAGACTGATGAAGCTCCGGCATTAGCAACATACTCATTACTACCTATTATAAAAACATTTACTACTACCGCAGGTGTAGAAGTAGAAACACGTGACATTTCGTTAGCAGGCAGAATTCTAGCCGCATTTCCTGATCACTTATCCGATGATCAAAAAGTTGGTGACGCATTAGCAGAACTAGGAGAATTGGCTAAAACAGCTGATGCCAACATCATTAAACTTCCAAACATAAGCGCATCGATGCCACAGCTGCTAGCAGCTATTAAAGAACTGCAGTCACTAGGCTTTGCTGTGCCTAACTACACCACTACTCCAAACAACGAAGCAGAAGCAAAAGCTAAGGCGGCTTATGATAAAATTAAGGGAAGTGCGGTAAACCCTGTACTTCGTGAAGGGAACTCTGACCGAAGAGCTCCGAAAGCGGTTAAAGAGTACGCAAAAAGAAATCCACATAGAATGGGCGCTTGGGCTAAAGATTCAAAATCTCATGTAGCGACAATGGGTGCTAATGATTTTGCTACCAATGAGAAGTCTGTAACGTTAGCAAAAGATGATGATGTAAAAATTATACATGTTGCTACTGACGGCACTGAAACTATTTTGAAGGCTAGCACTCCTGTGCTTAAAGGAGAAATTATTGATGCTACATTTTTAAGTAAGAAAGCATTAATTGACTTTTTAGATGAACAAAAGTCAGCTGCAAAAGCAGAAGGAATATTGTACTCCTTGCATATGAAAGCAACCATGATGAAGGTTTCTGATCCCATTATTTTTGGCCATGCAGTTGAACGATTTTTTCCGCATCTATTTGATCAATATGGAAATGACTTAAAATCTATAGGAGCCAAATCAAATGACGGATTAGGAGCTATAATCAATAAACTAGGGCAACTTGGAGAAGAAAAAAAGCAGGAGATTCTATCTGCAATCGAATCAGAGTTAAACGATGGCCCTGCGATAGCTATGGTAAATTCTGACAATGGAATCACCAACTTGCATGTACCAAGTGATGTTATCATTGATGCATCGATGCCTGCGATGATACGTACATCAGGCCAGATGTGGAACGCAAAAGGAGAGCAACAAGACACGAAAGCAATTATTCCTGATAGCAGCTACGCTAGTATTTACGAAGAAACCATTCAATTTTGTAAAGCAAATGGAGCATTTGACCCCACCACAATGGGAACTGTACCGAATGTGGGACTAATGGCTCAAAAAGCGGAAGAATATGGCTCTCATGATAAAACGTTTGAGATTCAAAATGATGGAGTTGTAAAAGTGGTATCTCAAGATGGCAGTACTTTACTAGAGCATTCGGTAGAAGCTGGAGACATTTGGAGAATGTGCCAAGTGAAAGATGCTCCGATTGAAAACTGGGTAGAATTAGCCGTAAATAGAGCACGAGCTACCGGTTGGCCAACGATTTTTTGGTTAGATGAAAACAGAGCTCACGATGCACAAGTAATCACCAAGGTGAATCATTACTTGAAAAACCACGATACCAAAGGGCTTAATATTCAGATTATGTCACCTGCAAAAGCGACAAGATATACTTTAGAGCGTGTAAAAAAGGGAGAAAATACCATTTCTGTTACAGGGAATGTATTACGTGATTATTTGACTGATTTATTTCCAATTCTAGAACTAGGAACAAGCGCAAAAATGCTTTCCATTGTACCGTTGATGAATGGCGGTGGATTATTTGAGACAGGTGCCGGTGGATCGGCCCCAAAACATGTAGAGCAATTTACCGAAGAAAATCACCTTCGGTGGGATTCATTGGGTGAATTTTTAGCATTGAGTGTTTCATTAGCGCATCTAGCAGAAAAAAACAATAATAAAAAGGCACAGCTATTGGCAGACTGTCTTGATGAGGCTACAGAGCGATTACTGATGAATGGCAAATCCCCGTCAAGAAAAGTTAGAGAATTAGATAACCGAGGAAGCCACTTTTATTTAGCATTATATTGGGCTGAAGCATTAGCTCAACAGCAGGAAGACGATAGCCTTAAAACATTATTTAAGCAGTTTGCAATCAACTTAAGCAAAAGCGAACAGCAAATTGTTGAGGAAATGAATAATGCTCAAGGTAAAACTATGGATTTAGGAGGGTACTATTATCCAAACAAAAAGTTAGTTGCGACAGCAATGAGACCGAGTCAAACCTTCAACCAAATCCTTGAAAGTGGAATTAAGTAAAAGTTACAAAGCAATAGAATAAAAAAAGGATTTAGTCTATACTAAATCCTTTTTTTATGAGTAGACGTTTTTGTAAGTAATGCTGTCTTGATTATGTTATCTAACATGGCATCTAATAAAAGATGAGATAATAATTGAAGTAACTGTAGTTTGAAGAAAAGGCCCGTAAATTAATTTACCGGCCTTTTTTTGATTGATTTAAGGATTTTTAATCTGACCGTGCAGATGAGAATAAATACCTTTGTACAAAAGATTCTTATCAATGCAGCATATTTATTGCCTACCCGGCCTAGGAGCAGACCATCGACTATTTAGCAAGTTGCAGCTGAACGCAAAATTAATCCCAATTACTTACATCGCTGCAGAAGTAAATGATACTGCCGAGAGTTATGCTGCTAAATTAGTCGACCAAATCAAAGAAGAGAATCCTATTTTGATGGGTGTATCGTTAGGTGGAATATTAGCGATAGAAATTAGCAAACGGATGCCCATAAAAAAGCTAATTCTTATTTCTACAATTAAAACCAAAGAAGAACTCCCACCCTACTTCTCTTTAGTCGATCATTTACCTTTTGATATATCTAAGACTGCCGCTTGGTTTAAAAATTATGGAGAATGGCTGAAACCATTCTATAATAAAATAAGCCAAGAGGATATGGAACTTTTTAAATCCATGCTGATTAAAACTCCCGATAGTTTCATCAATTGGGGTGTCGGGGCAGTTTCACATTGGCAAAATAAAACAATCGATGCGGACTACATCCACATTCATGGATCACTCGACTTGGTTTTTCCTACTAAATGGGTTAATAATTACACTGAGATAAAGGGAGGCTCTCACTTTATGGTAGTAGATAAGGCTATGAAAATTAGCCCAATTATTAACCAAGAGCTTGAACGCATACCTAAAAAAAGCCTTTCTTAATTGCAGGATTGCAAGTAAAAAAGGCTTTTTAATATATTTATTAGTGATCCCTATTTCAGAGCGTCTACTGCTTTCATCACATTTTCGTAATTGGGCTCATGCGTAATATCATCTACCAATTCTGTAAAGGTGATTTTATTGTTTTTATCCACTACAAAAACCGCTCTAGCATGTAGTCCTTTCAAAGGCCCTTCTGTCATATCTAACCCATAAGCTTTAGAAAACTCATGATACCTAAAGTCTGATGCATTGGTAACATTTTTAATTCCTTCCGCTTCACAAAATCGGTTCATAGCGAAAGGTAAATCTTTAGAAATGATCAGCCCCTCTATTCCTGTTCTATCTTTTAACTGCGCATTGAACTGTCTAGTTTCCATTTGGCAAACACCTGTATCCAAACTTGGTACAGCAATCAACACTTTTACTTTATCATTAATACCTGAAAGCGTTCCTTCTGATAAATCTGACTTTACATATTTAAAATCCGGAGCAATATCTCCAACCTTAGGAAGTGCTCCTGCTAAATTTACTGGGCTTCCTTTAAAATTTGTCTTATCCATAGTTTTATTTTTATGTTTAAACGTTTATTCACTTAAGTGGTTCACGAATTTAGCTAATAATTATCAAGATGTAAGCCCCATTAAAACTGATTATTGAAAGGAAAATGTGCTCAAACGGAAATTATAATTAATATTGCACTAGTTTACTACTTAATAAACCCAACCCCACAAGGATGAAAAATAAAATACTCTTATTTTGTTTATTACTCTTTCTATGCACAAAAGTAATTGTCGCTCAGAATTCATCAAATAACACTCCATTAAAAGATTTAGAATCTAAGGGTATTTCTGTATCTCCTGCCCATTTCCATTTATCAATAAAGCCAGGAGATCAGGAAACGCAAAAAATTTTAGTAAATAATCAAACTGACAAAAAACAGCTTTTCCAAGTAAAGGTTTACGACTTCAATATGAATGGGAAAGGTAAAAGTAGCTTTATTCCTAAAGGAGAAGGTGACTACTCTCTTTCAAAATATATGAATATTTCGCCTTCCTTTTTTGAGATTGCGGCTGGAGAGAAAAAGGAGTTCTCATACACTGTAGCAATACCCAATACCATAGAAGGAAATAGAGCTGCTTGGTCAGTAATTATGATAGAGCAAGCTGAGCCAAAGAGAGAACTCTCCCCAACAAAAAAAGATGCGGGTACAATCGCTTTAGGTGTTATCCCAACATTTGCTTTTGGCGTCTATATCTACCAGAATCCTCCTGAAGTAGCTTTTAACAAGGTGGAAATTACAGACTTTACATTTGGTAATGAGAATGGAATTAACTTCATAAATATTGAAGCAAAAAACTTGGGAGATGGAATTGCTTACTGTAATTCCTACATCGATTTAATCAATAATGAAACCGGAGAGCAAAGTAGATTAAATGTTAAAAGATTTACAATTGTTCCTTCACTAATCAGGGATTTTAAATTCCAGCTTCCAGAACTCAAAAAAGGAATATATACCGCAGTAGGTGTATTGGACTTTGAAGGTGCAGAAGAAATACAAGCCGCAAAAATGAAATTCACTATAAATTAAATTGTAACTAAAACTAAATAAAATGAAAAAACTAACCCTACTCTTAAGCAATATCATACTAATTGGTATTGGAGTTTCTAATGCACAGCTTATTGATGAAAAAGATGTGACAATAACAATGGATCTTCAACCCGTTCTACAATTAGATATGACTACATCAGATCAAATAGAGTTTATATTTGACGACATTAATGATTACTACGCAGGTATCACTAGATACGCTGCAACAATTTTAAAAGTGAGCTCTACAGTTAGCTGGGACTTGTATGCGGTTGGTAGATCTAATGGGAGTAATGGTCCAGAATTTTGGGATCAACAAATAGATTATGGTAATAATAATGCTAATGCTATTCCTGATCTACCGTTATCATTGTTAGAGCTGCGCCAAACGCAACCAAATACAGGAGATGGAGCCGCGGCGGGTACGTTCTCTGATTATTCTCAGGCCTTATCAAATGTGAATACACCAAGTGCAGGGAATAGTCTTTATGTAAATGCAGGAACAAATACACCTCCATCTACTAATGATAAATATATTGCAGGTCATGCGGGTACTTCAGGTATCGCAGGTGATGACTTCATACCAGGAGGAAGTTACATGACTCAAAACACAGTAAATTCAAACTATTATTACACCATTGATTATAGAATATTGCCCGGACTTCCTGCAATTTTTCCAATGGCAGCTGATGCAGATGGCGCTACGTTTGAAGATTTAGAGACCGTAAATGGAGCGGGATCTTATGCTGAGCCTGGAGTTTACACCATGTATGTTCAATACATTTTATTAGAGGATCAATAAATAAAGCTAAAAGGAGTCATCGTAAAGATGGTTCCTTTTTATGATTTTTAACCTGAAGTATTTGAGAGCAAACTTACTCTTCATATCGTTTATTATTTTCTTTGCCTCTCCTCTTTATAGTCAAGTTCATTGTGGTTTAGTTGAAATAGAACCAAACACAAGCATAAATAGTCTATTAACCTTTGATAGCTTTCAACGTTACCAAGGTGGGTACACAATAAACAGTGTAGCTAGAATCAGAGTGAAAGTTGAAAATAAAAGCACGCCGGATCCACTATGCTCGTGGAGTCTTCGTATGATTGTGGACAATAATTCTGTTAGTGGAACACCTGCTGACGAATGGGAGGAGCTATACTTATATGGTCTAGGAAATAGCACCAACCCCACTATAGATGCATTAGAAATAAGGGTCCGCAATGAATGTAGTACATCACCAATAGACGGTGTTTTTACCAACTTCAATAATGACCAAGATATCATAGACATCATTGCTCCTCTTTTAGCAGTTACGCCAGCAGGCAGTTGCACAGCAAATGTTAATGGTCCAGGAAGCTATCAAACGAACTACAACGAGTTTAATTTTAATATTGACATAAAAGTTAAGCCAAACTTTACCTTTAACCCCGGTCTATACGAACTCAATGTGAAGTTTGTTTTAGAAGAAAATCCATAACAAAAAAATGTCTTTTCTTAAAAATAAACTATTCTACTCCTCCTTTAGGCTAGCCTTATGCATATGTTTATTTTCGAGTGTTCAACCGATAGTTGCTCAAAATGGCCGAGCAACTAATCAAGACCGATTAGTTATTTCATTTAGAGATAGTATCCAAGAATTAAAGAAAGGACAATTGGTCACTAATGTTCTTCACATTATTAATCAAACAAGTGAAAAGAAATTTTTCATTTTCGATATCCTACACCCCTCAGAGTGGGTAAGGTTAGACGACCAAAAAGGATATACTTTAGAACAAGGTGATGAAGTCTATATCCCAATCATACTAATTCCCAAACAAGTTAGTAACACAAATACTGATATTTTCATAAATGCCTATTTACTAGATAAAGACAATCAACAAATTGGGAATGCTTATTTTACTCTATTTACAAAAAAAGAAGTTTCTTGGGAGGCTAGATCTTTAACCCCTGAACGGATTTACTTAAAAAAAGGAGAGAAAAAAACCTCAATAAATTATCAAATAGTAAATACAGGAAACTTCGATCAAGAAATACTGTTCAGTACAGATCCTCAAAAGAATAACATCATCCTTAGAGATAGTTTGGACAGCAAAATAAAATCCAGACAGCAAATAAGACTAAAGAGATATCAAGACACGATAATTGAGCTATCTGCTGAAGTTATTCCATTTAGAGAGCGTAATTTTAAAAAGGTCTCAACTTTAACCTATCACCCCAGAAGGTTGAATGAAGTAGAAAAATTTACCTTGTTTTTGCATACATCAGAACCTAAACTTAAAGGTGAAAGCCAGTATGCAAAAAATAGCAAAATTGATATCTTACGATTGGACAGTAGAAAAGAAGTTGGTAGATATGGTGACAATCAATTACCGTTAACATTAGAAGCGAACATTCAAAATGTACTTTCTGATTTCTCATTTATGAATATTAATGCAAGAGGATTTAAGCAACTAAATAAAGATGCTAGCCTTTCTTACTTTGCTCAACTAAACTATAATAAAGCCTACTGGAATAGTAAATCGATTATGAATTCTCCGTGGTATATTGGATATTTCGATCAGAGAAAAACAATCGAGGTTGGAAATATTTCAGGAAATATAAATGGAATAAACAATTTTGGAAAAGGGTTTAAAGTCTCCTATAGATACTTTGAAAATCAGAAGTCGACCGTATATTATTTAAGAAATCCAACATTAGTAGGACCTGCACAAAACGAATCAGTTGGAATTGAACATGAATCTAGAATAAGTAACAACTTTAAACTTACTGCAAAACTGGGTAGGAATATAAATAGAATAAGTGGTAACGAAATCAATGCTTATTCATTCAGTCCAACTTTTACGATAAGAAAAAAGCACTCTATAAACCTACTTGCTACACTAACAGACAGACAGAAAGTCGGCCTAAGAGGCACTGAGATTGGCAGCCTGTTTGGTGGAAGTTATTCTACTAACTTTCTTAATAAAAGAGCAAACTCTTCGATTACATTTCGGTTTAATGATCGGAAATTTAGTTCAGGAGGGTTTTCTAGGACAATCATAAATCACCGAACACGATATACAATCACTCAAGACTGGAACTTTTTTATCAATAATAATTATCAAAAAATTGATTCAAAAAAACAAACGGTAACTAATACTCCGCTACAAGAATACCTTTTCAACAATTTTTTCTTTTCGACAACTAATAAAAATGGAACATGGCAACCGGGTGGGTATTACAATGTAAATAATGTAAGATTAAACAAAACGCATAGTCGAGGTATTTCGTTTAGATATGCAAACTATAACTTTAAAAGAAATGCATTAATGTCTTTGTTATTTAAGGCTGGTTATAGCGACCCTATTGACTTTAAAGAAATACCTAATTACTTTAACTTTGAATTCACGAGTATAATAAGGTACAAAGTTTGGAACATCACATCACGCTATCATTACGGTGCTCAATCAATTTCTGAATTAATTAACATGAGAGAGCAAAATTATACTGCTCAAAAAATAAGGCTGTCAGTCAACAATCAATATCAGCTTAAAAACCCAAAATTCATTCTAGAAAATACATTATCCTATAATTATACGAATAGATTCAACAGTCATAATCTTGGATTATTTCCTCAAATTCTATACTTTACGAATAATGGTTATAGATTTGGCTTAATGGCAAATTACAATCTAAGGTCAAACAACTATTCCTCTCTATTGGATAATTATCAAAGCAATACAATTAACACTGCTGCAAATCAAGGAAATATCACACAGTCCACATTAAACCTTTCTATTAATATTAAAAAGGACTTTGGAATTCCGCTGCCTTTCTTAAAAAGTACCTCTTCTAATTCACAGTTTAAAGTATTCTATGACTTAAATGGAAACGGCCAATTTGATGAAAATGAAATTCCAATAGAAAATACAGTTCTCAGAATAAATGAATTTGAAATTATTACAGATGAGAATGGAGAGGCAGAACTAACAAATCTGTCCTTTGGGAAATACCAGTTGGGAATTATTAGTCTTACCAAAATAAATGGCTGGTTTCCGGAAATAAATGATAGTTTAGAAATATTTAATAGTAGCCCTATTTACATTCCATTTGTAAGAGGAATCCGAGTAATAGGAGAGGTTAACATCGATCAGCAGCAGATAACTATTTCGGACGATAAAGACCGTGTGAACCTTGATCGAATTAAAATCACAGCAAATGGCAGAAATGCATACAATACATTAACAGATTCAGAGGGCAAATTTGAGTTCTATTTGCCAATTGGAAACTATGTACTAACGTTAGATGAAAGCATTCTAGGAGATCGATTTAAATTAGTGGAAAATAATATACCAATTACACTTACTAAAGACAAAGAGGGACTATACACCTCTTTTTATATTGTAGAAAAAAGAAGAAAAATAAACATCAAGACCTTTTAGTAAAACTTGCATTTGGTTAAGTTTGAAAATGAGATCAGAGAAAGTAACTTTTAAGAATAAGAATGGCCTTAGCATTTCAGCGATTATAGATTGGCCATTGAATCAATCCCCGAAAGCTACTGCATTGTTTGCACATTGTTTTACCTGCAACAAAAACCTAACGGCAGTTAAAAATATTAGTCGGGGACTAACCGAATCAGGCCTAGCGGTATTGCGATTCGACTTTACGGGTTTGGGACAAAGTGAAGGAAAATTCGAAGAAACTAACTTTGAAACCAACATTGAGGATTTAGAAGACGCAGCCAATTATCTTGAAGAACGAATTGTAACTCCAAAATTACTTATCGGTCACTCTTTAGGAGGAACCGCAATACTCCATGCTGCGCATAGAATAAAAGCGGCGAAAGGCGTTGTCACCATTGGCTCACCATTTGATCCCAAGCATGTAACTCACCTCTTTAGGGACAAAATATCCGAAATAAGAGAGAAAGGAAGTGCCTCTGTCAACATTGGCGGCAGATCGTTTAAGGTAAATGAAAAATTCATAGAAACACTTAAAGATGCAGACAGTGAATTATTAGTAAAAAACTTAAACAAAGCACTACTAATTTTACATTCTCCTCAAGATGAAATTGTAGAAGTAGCTAATGCTGAAAAAATATATACGGCTGCACATCACCCTAAAAGTTTTGTTTCTATGGATGGTGCCGACCATCTTCTATCCAACAAAAGTGATTCCAAATATGTGGGAGATGTAATTGGAAGTTGGATAAAACGATACATTACCAAAGAAGAAGAAGAAGAGAAAATAACTAGTGAACATCAGGCTGCAGCACAAACCAATCACGATAGCTTAACAACAGAGGTTATCGCTGACGGACACTACCTTTTAGCAGATGAACCAAAAGATTTGGGTGGCAACAATCTTGGGCCCTCACCTTATGGACTGTTAAGCGCATCGCTTGCCAGCTGCACCACTTTAACCCTACAGATGTATGCAAGGCGTAAAGAGTGGAACCTAGAAACAGTAACTGTGCACGTCAACCACAGCAAAGAAAAAAAAGGAGGTACCGAGCAAAAAGTAGATATTTTTGAGCGCGAGCTTGAGCTAGTAGGGGCATTAACAGATGAACAAAAAGGTCGCTTACTGGAAATCGCAAACAAATGCCCAATACACAAGACGCTACACACTGCAAATATAATCAACACAAAGCTGTATCATAAGAACTAGTAAAGTGAGCAAGACCACAGGCTTATCAAAGGGTAAATGTTAATAAGTATCTATTTATCAACAATTGTTGAGAAGTTTTATAGCTACTTTTAGCGTTAAAGATTGACCTTATCCGAAAACTAATGAATAAGAAAATTACCTTAACTCTAATTGCCTCTTTTTTAACCATAACACTTTCGTTTTCTCAGGAATCGATTAATAAAAAAGAAGAAAAGATTCTTACTCAAAAAGGAGAAGCTTATTTTAATGATGAGTATTATTTCACTGCAGCAACAATTTTTGAGAGGCTATACGAGGCAAAGCCAAACGACTTGTACTACCAATTAATGGTTGGTATTTGCTATACTTATCTAAATGACAAAAAGGAAGAGTCATTGGATTACCTTCTCGATGTAAAGCGGAAAAATCCAGACTATTCAGAGGTTGACTTTTTTATTGGACGCTCATATGCAATTAATCACGAATTTGATCAGGCAATCAACTCTATTAACACTTACTTAGAAGATCCAGACCTTACTCCGGAAGATAGAGAGAAAGCTCAATTATTCATTCAGAACTGCTACAATGCCAAAGGGATTGTACCTGATAGCTTGGAGTTAGTTATTGAGAATATTGGACCTCCAATAAACACTAAATACGAAGAATACGTCCCAATTATTACACCTGACGAGCGAATGATTATTTTCACTTACAGAGGTGAGAAGAGTATTGGGGGAAGAATGGATCGAGCCGGTAATAGCGACCCAAAAGGTGAGTATTATGAAGATGTTATGGCTTCTTACAAGCGAGGAGATGAATGGTCTGAGCCTAGAAGTATTGGCTCTAATATTAACTCAAGTAAACATGATGCAAGTATTGCAATTTCGGCAAGTGGTAAAAAATTATTCACCTACAGAAGTAGCAACAAAAATGCAGGAGATATATACATCAGTGAATTAAAGAGAGGGGCATGGACAACGCCTTCTGTGTTGAATTCAGAGATTAATTCTGACTATTGGGAAGGTAGTGCTAGCTTAACAAGCGACGAAAAAACACTCTACTTTACAAGCGAGCGCCCCGGGGGGTATGGTGGAAGAGATATTTACAAAGCGGAATTAAAACCTAACGGTGATTGGGGAAATGTTCAAAACTTGGGGCCTACAATTAATACCAAATATGATGAAGATGCCCCATTTATTCACCCTGATGGAAGAACACTATACTTTAGCTCTAAAGGCCATAATAGTATCGGTGGATATGATATATTCTACACATACTTGGATGAAGGCAGATGGGATGCCCCTTCTAACATTGGATACCCAGTAAACACGGTAGAAGATGACCGCTATTACGTGCTTACAGCAGATGGTTCTAGAGGATATTACTCATCAGCAGGTAAAGATGATTCTTACGGAGGCCATGATATTTATGTAGTGAGTCCTGGTCACTTCGGAACACGACCCATTTTAGCTTTAGTAGTAGGAGTAACACGAGCTAATGGCAAGGCACAAGAGGCCAACATTACTGCTACAGATGCAGAGTCAGGAAGCTATGAAAGTAGCACAGTTTCAGACAGTGAAACAGGCCAGTTCATGATTTCATTAATTCCAGGTAAGAAATACCGAATTGCTATCGAAATTGAAGGAGCAAAAACAACTTATGAATACATAGATGTAGAATCAGTTGAAACCTTTGTACAAGTGCAACACGACATTGATGTGTATACTTTTGATACTCCAAGGAAAGAACGGAAAGAGATAGAGAAGAAAAAAGAAAATGAGCCATCTTTGCAAGATAAACTAAACGAGCAAATCATGCGCGTTAAAGAATTTTCAAGTGATAGCCTAGAATACGATAAGATTGATTTAAATCAGCGAATCTCTAAACTAGAAAAATTCAATTCAGAAGTTAAAAAAGCATCAAAAAAAGACGAATTAGCCAGCGGAGGTTTAGAGCCAGCAACCAGCAAAACCATTGCAGGACTTAACTTCAAAGTGGAATTAGGAGCAGTTAAAGACACCAATAACTTTAAGCTAGCTGCACTAAGTAAATATGGCAAAATATCGCGTAAGCTCTATGACGATGGTTACTATCGCTATACTTTTGGCCCTTTTGAAACACTAGAGTTTGCTGAAAACTTTAGAGATATGCTCGTAGAACGAGAGCCTGAAGCAGCGGAAGCCTTCATTACCGTTTTTGTTTTTGGACAACGCAAAACTGTAGATGAATTTACTGAAGAATACACTTTAGAAGGCTTAGAGCCTTCTTTAGCTACAAACGAGGTAGTAGAGATTAAACCAATTTTAGAAGAGCCTGCTGTAGACTCTACAGAAATTGCAGTGATTGAAAGCAGTGAAATTGAAGAGGAGGAGAAGGAAGTTATAGAAGAAGCCATCGAAGAAACTGAGGTAATAGCTGAAACGATAGAGCCTGTTATTGAGGAGGAAGTGATCGAAAAAGTAATTATTGAGGAGCAGGTTGACGAAATCCAAGAGGAGGTAGCTGTAGTTGCTGAAGTAGTAGAACCTGAATTAGAAGAAGAGATGACAGAAGAAAAGATTGCTGTCGAAAAAAAGGAAGAATTGATGCGTGACCCATGCGATAAATATACGATGGAAGCATTTACTGCTTTTATACTAAAAGACATCAAAAACGAAGCAAACTACAATAGATTATTAGATTTAGTTGGGCCTATTTGTCACCCAGATTTGCATTTTGAAGTGCAGATTGGAGCGTACAGAAAACCAAACAATTTCAAGTACGGACACTTGTTAGCATTTGGAGATCCTCTAATTCGAAGCTACCAAGATAATATTACTCGTTTTACACAAGGTGAATTTAAAACATTCGCTGAAGCAGAAGTGTTAAGACAGCAAATTATTGAAAAAGGAACTGAGGATGCATGGATTACTCCTTTCTACAAAGGCAAAAGGCTATTGATGCAAGACTTGGTAAAAGGCACTTATGAAAATGCTTTAGGACTTAACTAAAAAAGCGGTCGTTAAAATTCA
>CBFHLF010000005.1:0-28537 GCA_965656555.1 uncultured Acidiluteibacter sp.
GCTTAGGCGTAACTGCAGCAGGTGGAACATCCCCTTATACTTATTTATGGTCGAATGCAAATACAACTGATAGCATCATTAATCTAGCTGCAGCATCTTATACTGTGACTGTAACTGATGCAAATAACAACACTATAACAACATCTGCAGTTGTTACAGAGCCAAATGCATTAACTGTTTCAGGGGTAGTGACTAACGCAACTACTGTTGGTGGATCTAATGGAGGGATTGATATTACTGTTTCAGGTGGAACACCAGCATACACTTATGCTTGGAGCAATGCAGCAATCACAGAAGACATTACCAATGTTTCAGCAGCAACCTATACAATCACAGTTACCGACGCAAATGGATGCACCGATGTAAGTAGTTATACTGTTTCTGAACCATCAGGTACTGTTGCTGAACTAATCATTACTGAAATCATGTACAATGGACCGGAGTCAGGAACAGACTCGACTGAGTTCATTGAATTTTTAAATGTAGGAACAGCTGCGGTTGACTTAACTGGGTATAGTTTTACGCAAGGAGTGAACCATACTTTTACTGGTGGACTTATTGCTCCAGGTGACTACTTCGTAATTGCTTATGATTCGACTTCATTTAGAAATACTTTTGGAGTAGGTGCAGACTTCCAATGGACTACAGGGGGTTTAAGTAATGGCGGTGAAGATATTACATTGATTGATAATTTTGGAAGAACAGTAGATTCAGTAGATTATGACGATGGAGGAGCATGGCCATCAGGATTCGGCGCAGGAGAGCCTGACGGTGGTGGAGCTTCTATTATTTTATGTGATAGCACACTAGATAATAACTTAGGAACTTCTTGGAGTGCTTCTATCTCTCCAGTTTCTGGTGTTATTGTTAATGGATTTCAAGTTTTTGCCAACCCTGGAACAGGAGGTGTTTGTTCACTACCAATGTCTATCGTTATGGTAAATGATTCAAATGTAACGTGTAATGCTGGCACTAATGGCGGAGCTTCAGTAAACGTAACTGGTGGATTGTCGCCAATTACCTACTCGTGGAGCAATTCAGCGACTACTGCTTCAATTACAGGAATTACTGCAGGAACGTATACGGTTACAGTAACTGACGCATTAAATGCGACTTTAATCGATAGTGCAGTAATAACTGAGCCATCCGCAATAGCTGTAACAGATGTTATAACAAATGCTAGTGCAAATGGATTAACTGATGGGGCAATTGATATTACGGTATCAGGAGGAACAACTCCCTATGCATATTCTTGGAGTAATTCTTTAACTACAGAAGATTTAACCGCAATTGGTGCAGGAGCTTACACAGTTACGGTTACAGATGGAAATATGTGTACTTCTGTAAATATGTACACAGTTACGCAGCCTACATCTATCACTTTATTGGATACAATTATGAATGTTAGTTGTAATGGAGGATCTGATGGTAGTATCGCCTTGACAGTATCTGGAGGAGTATCTCCATACACTTATTTGTGGAACACTTCTAGTACGAACTCAACAGCTAATTTATTAACTGCGGGAACATATAATGTAACGGTTACAGATGCCAACTCAGCAACTGCAACAGGTTCATATGTGGTTACTGAACCAACAGCTATTACAACTTCAGCTTCTGTTTTAGATGCTACAACTTTCGGTGGTGCTGACGGCTCTATCGATTTAACTGTAGCGGGAGGAACTCCAGGGTTTACATTCCTTTGGAACACTTCGGCTACGACAGAAGATGTATCATCTCTGTCGGCCGGAACCTATACCGTAACCGTAACTGATACAAATGCATGTACTGCTACAGACAGTTTCGTTGTTAATCAGCCTCCTGGACCATTAGCAAACTTGATAATTACTGAGATTATGTATAACGGTCCTGAGTCAGGAACAGATACTTCTGAGTTTATAGAATTTGTAAATGCTGGTTCAACAACAGTAGACTTATCAGGATATAGTATCGTAGAAGGTGTAACATTTACATTCCCATCAGCTTCAACTATAGCTGCAGGTCAATATATGGTTCTAGCATACGATTCGTCAGCGTTTCGAAATACCTACGGTATCAATGCCGACTTTGTGTGGGCGTCAGGCGGTCTTAGCAATGGTGGTGAAGACATTACTATTGTAGATAATTTCAATAGAACAGTTGATTCTGTTGATTTCGATGATAGTACACCATGGCCTTCAGGTAGTGGAGCAGGAGAAGTAGACGGTGGCGGCGCTTCGTTAGTGCTTTGCGACTCTACATCGGATAATAATGTTGGTTCTAACTGGTTTGCTGCTACTTCAGTTGTTAATGGTACAGTCGTTAATGGACTTCAAGTATTTGCTAACCCTGGTGTTGGAGCTCCATGTATCCAACCTTTAGTTGCAACCATCAATGTTGATTCTAATGTGACGTGTAATAACGGATCAAACGGAGGATTGACAGTAAATGTAACAAGTGGTGCTGCACCTATTTCATTTGTATGGAGTAATGCTGACACAACTGCCGCTATCACAGGATTGACTGCAGGAACATACACGGTTACCATAACTGATGGAAATGCAGCTACTTTAATCGATAGTGCTACTATTACAGAGCCAGCTGCGATATCATTTACATCTGTAGTAGTTGATCAAACTTCAGCAGGTAATGATGGATCAATTGACTTGACGGTTACAGGTGGAACTGCTCCTTATGCTTTCTTGTGGTCAACTTCTGACACTACAGAAGACATTTCAGGATTAAATGCTGGAGTTTATACAGTAACCATTACGGATACGAATAACTGTGTATTTGTAGATTCAGTTACAGTTGGCTTAAGTACAGGAATCGCTGAGGTTTCGCTTAAAAATAACTTATCGATTTATCCAAATCCTTCTAACGGATTGGTAACGATTAAAACAGAAGCGGAATACCAAGAGATTAATGTATTGGATATGACTGGAAAAGTAATCCTTACTGCAAACGATTATGAATTGATTAAAACTATTGATTTATCTAGCAAGCAAAAAGGCATTTACTTCATAGCAATTCAAGGAAGTTCTGAACGTGTGATTAAAAAGCTAATTATTCACTAGGAATAGATATCATTTAATTGTACCCCTTATCACGATCGTGATAAGGGGTATTTTTATAATTAACTTTTTGTAAATAAGTAGACTATTGTCTATGTTTACATTTCTACAAATAGCTTTACCATGCCCAGATTACGACATTTTTCGATTTTAGCCATTTTCTTTATGTTAATTGTTCAATCTGGTTGTAAAGATGAAGACGACGATCCATGTGAGGGAATATTTTGCGGAGATGGGTATTGCGATAATGGAGCTTGTCAGTGTCCAGAAGGATTTTTCGGTTCTGGTTGTAAGTCGTTCTTAACTCCTTCGGCAGTTATTTTAGATGGTATCACAATTGATAAGTTTCCGACCACTAGAGTTGACTCTTCTTCTTGGGATATAGCTACCAATCCGGATTTGCATTTAACGCTTTTCCGATCAACTACAAAGTTATGGGAGACTAGCAGTAGTATTCAAGATGCAAACACAAATTCTAACTTACAACTAAATGTTGTTCCTTCTGTAACTATGCGAGACATCAATGCACAGTATACCATCAGTTTATATGATGATGATGGGAATAAAGTGGATGAGTTTATGGCGGGAACATTGTTCAAACCCTATGATGAAACTTTGGGTTCCGTAAAAAACAGAACCATCGATAATGGAGGTGATTTAGTGGTTACGTTGTCGTTAAGCTACGAGTACTAATTATCGGTAATTTGCGACTGCTCTTTTATTTGAATCAGTAGTTTATCCAAATCTCGCTCATCTTTTAAGCTAAGATAATTACCATTACCATCTTTTGCTATTTCTTTGAGCGTTTTGGCTGTCCATCGTTCGTTTTTAATTCCAACGCAAGTAAGGTAGATTCCTTTTTCTTTAGATGACTTTATTAGTCGCGGAATACTCTCATTGCGTTCCCCAATTTTAAAGGCCCCATCAGTCACAAGGTAAATCTGGTTATTTCCATTGTTTATATAAGAATCTTTGGCAACATCATAAGCCATTTTAAGACCTTTATTGCCTGAAGTAAAACCTTCAGCATATACACTTTCTAATTGTGACTGTATGGCTTCTTTTTTATCTGCTGGGGTAGGTGGGAGCACCAATTCAGCTTCCCCTCTGTAGCTTACAATGGAAATTTTGTCGATTTCTCGTAACGGAACTAATAGCTCTTTTACCGCATTCTTTAGCAATTGTAGTTTATCGTCTTTCCCCATCGACATAGAAGCGTCTATTAGAAAAATAATGTTACTAGGCTTAAATGCGTTTCTATCGAGCTCATTTGTCTGCGTTATGGTAGGCAAAATTACTTGAACGTCATCAGCTTTTTGCTCTTCTATTGGCTGGTTATTAATAGGTTCTTTTTTAATAATAGGTTTAGGAGCGGGGATACCTTTAGCCAATTCCTCAACTATAGGAGATTCGGTAACTACTGCGGCAAGCGTATTGTTGGCAAGTAGGTTAATGTATTCTCGTTTTATTTCTACTGTTCGCTCGATATTGGAAGTGGATGTTGGCCTGGGTCCGTTTTCTCTAGTATTGAAATTAGGGCATGCTTGAAGTAAGTTTTTTGGAACAGTTTTTATTTCGCCTTTTATATTGAGCGTTATGGGCTCCGTATTTGAGCTAAAATATAGGGCTATTTCTTCAGCAAATTTTCCTTTCTTTTTTGGACGATATTTGAGTCGAATGATTTGAGCCTCTCCTGCTTTGAATGTCTTGGAGGTGTATTTAACATCAAAATTAGCGCTATGTGCTATTCTCAATAAGAATACTTTTTCTGGCAGGTTGTTTGTTATGTTAAGGTCTAATACTTCTTCGTTTAACTGATTAATTTCACCCAAGTCAAAGTCAGAAACAGAAACCATTGTTTGGCTGAAAATGGAAACCGAAAGCAGTGTAGCTAGATTGAATAAGAATAACTTCATGTGAGCAAGGTTTCAAAATTTAGGCCAAAAAAGAGGAGCCTGTAGGCTCCTCTTAATCTATTATTAATGAATAATCAGTTTTTCAGTTATAGATTCTTTAGAATTGGTAATTTTTATAAAGTAAATGCCATTTTCTAACATTTTATTGTCGTTGAAGAAGGAATACGATTTACCGTCAATGATGTTAATTTCTTTCGAAAATAATAGTTTGCCCTCTGTATTGTAGACGTCTAATTTTCCTCTTTCATTTAGTTCTTTATGTAATGAATTGAACTGAATATATGTCCTTTCATTTTTATTTGGATTCGGATATACAGTTAAATTATTAATACTGTTTACATCTTCACCTTCCGAAAATGAATTACTACTTATAATCTGATTGTTTGGTCGTATGGTTATGTTACAAGTATTTCCATACCCAATCCATTGTCCTTCTAGGAATACATTAACATCTACGGTGTAAGTAGCCCCTCTTTGGATACCTGGAATTCCTGCCAAGTAAACTCTCTGGTTTGTAGTTTCTCTCACAAAAGAGTTTACTCCTGGACCATCAAATCTAATCCTATAGTTAGTAGCATCTTTTTTCTTGTAATATTGAATGAAAGAATAACGCTCGTGCAAATTAGTTGCCCCACAATATTGAGGATGTAAGGTTGATTGAGATGAAGATAAAGACATAGTCGTAAATGTACAGCTGGTTCCATATCCGATCCAAGAACCATCTATAAATGCGTCAACATCTACGGTGTATGTTGATCCATATAACATTCCAGGTACTCCGCTAAGGTATACTCTGCTCCTTATTGTTGTTCTTTCAAAGTTACTGACACCTGGACCATTGAACCGAACTCTATAGTTAGTAGCTGCGGCATTTTGATAATATTGTATGAACCCAAGTTTATGGTTCACATTGGTTGCACTACAAAATCTAGGATGTAATTTTACATCGACACTTGATATAGGTTTGGTAGAAATATTACACACAGAGCCGTAGTTCGTCCAATTTCCTCTAACAAATGCTGCCACTTCAACACTATAAGTTTCTCCAAATCTCATTCCTGGTACTTGTGCTAAATACAATCTATTGTTTGCTGTAGTTACTTCAATATTAGATACACCAACCCCATTAAACCTTAAACGATAATTTGAGGCATCGTTACGTGTATAAAACTTTACGAAACCCATTTTATGGTCTATTTGAGTAATTCCACAAAATTCAGGGTGAAGTGTTAAATCAAGAGCCGATAGGTCTTCTGTACTAATTGAACAAGCTAGGTCATAATTTGTCCATTGTCCACCAATTTCAGCTGCTACGTCTACTTGATAGGTTTCATTATAAGCTAAGCTACTCACACTACCTAAGTATAACCTATTTGATGAGCGAACGAACTCTTGGTTTACTAAATTGCCACCATTAAACCTGAACCTATATTGTGTAGCTCCTGAAAGAGGGTTTGCTAGAATCATCCCCATACTCAAATTTAAGCTAGTTTCACTGCATGATTTAGGGTGTAAATTTGTTGTTACCGCATTGCTTCCTGAAGAAGAGGGAGAGATAATTATTTCGTAATCTTCTGCTTGACCCGTATTTGGATTGTAGCATGCATCTGTTATTGTTGAAGTATGGAAGTCACTTATAGCTCTTAACCTTAGAGGTGTGTTTGTAGTAACTCCTGTAGAAGGAATTGCGACGAATCCCGTGTGAGTTTTGCTTTGATTTGATGAGAATACTTCTTCTCCTATGTCGGATAAATCACCATTATTATTATAATCTATATAGACTTTAATATCTTCATCGTTTGCGGATCCTGTTGAAATAGCAATTTGGTAGGTTGATCCAGCTGTAACATTTACAGATTGCAATTTTGTGTTGTCCACATAGCCCCCATCAACCACAGCGCCACTTGATGGTACAGTTAAATCTCCTAGAGAAAATGAAAATATACCAATTCCGAAACTGTTGGATAAGTCACTTGTCGTAGGCGTACAATTTGATGCAACAGCGAATGAATTCGGTGCTGTTCCTCCTAATGAACTAATAAGTGCTGGTCTGCTAGTGGATAATGCAGCCCTCATTCTTGTTTTTTGCCCGGCAGTAAAATTTAATGCACATGATTGATTTGAATAATTCATAAAGTTGGAGGTTACACCATCAATACTATTTCCTGTGCATGCATTTACTCCTGTAGGGCAATTACTTGAAGCTCTTATATGAGGGTCAGTATCCGCCACAAAATCACCGTTTCCTGTTGGACAAGTAGTTCCATCGTTATCACCTTGGAAAGTATGGAATAAGTTAAGTCCATGTCCAAGCTCATGTACAAAAGTTCTACTTTGATTGTTCCACGAATTCACTGTTCCAATACTTCCGAAGCATGAGTTCATAATGATAGTTCCATCTATAGAAGGACTGGCCCCGGGAAAGTATGCATATCCTTGAATTCCAAACCCTCCGTTATTGTTATCAATCTCAGAAATAACCCAAACGTTATAATAATGATTATTAGGCCAAATGCTTAAAGCCTTAATGTCAGTTTCAGATGCCCCATCAGTATTTTGTGCATTTACTCCTTTAGTGGCATAATTCGGTACTACACTTCCATCTACTCTGTTTATTCCTGTTGTTGGGTTTCCATTAGGGTCTCTTTTAGCTAACACAAATTCTATCTCAGTGTCCACACTGGTTCCATGAGCATTTGAATACCGCGCATTTAATGTATCTATTGCGGAAAAAATTTGATTATCAGAAATATTATTCCCAACTCCTAATGCTTCACCTGTATGAATTACATGAACAACAATGGGAATTGTTATTTTAGAATTCGACTTACTTAAGTTTGAGTTTAAATAATTTTTTATTTTAAGTTCGTTTTCCTGTACTGATTTAGCGTATTTGGGGTCTGACAATAATAACTTTTTATGCATATTGTCTGTCGCACAAGTATTTATGTTTTGACCATAACTAAATAATCTAATCGTTAAGAAAACGAAAAGTAGGGCTATATTTTTCATCGTAAGAATATGTAGGTTAGTTTTATACAAAAATAATAATAATTTAAATAGTCATTAATTTTTTTGCAATTTTTCGGTCATTTGAAAGCCGAGGTAGCTTATTTTGCCCTCCAAGCTTACCGATCGATTTCATGTAATTATTAAAACTTCCTTTTTGAACTACATTTATTTTTAACGGCTGTAAAATGCTACCCGAAATCAAGTCCCTGTAATAGCTGTTTCTTTGCTGTAATGCTTCGTCCAGTAATTCCTGAAAACCTATTATGTTGGCAGGTGCATCTTCGAACTCAATGAACCACTCATGATAAGGAAGCTCTCCTTCTGGCGGATTTACTTGAGGTGCTAAATGAAAGTCATTTAGAGTTGCTCCAAATTGATCACTTGCTACCTTTATAGCCGATTCAGCTTCTTCTGCAATAACGTGTTCTCCAAAAGCTGATGTAAAATGTTTGATTCTTCCCGATACAATAATTCTGTAGGGAGATAGGCTTGTAAATTTTACAGTATCCCCTATAGAGTATCCCCATAGACCAGCATTTGAACTAAGAATTAACGCGTAGTTTACACCAATCTCGACTTCTCCCAAGGAAAGTCTACGTGGATTTTCATCAAAAAACTCATCGGCAGGGATAAATTCATAGAAGATTCCTGCGTTTACATTTAGCAGCATTCCTTCAGCCACTTGGCTATCTTGAAAAGCAATAAAGCCTTCAGAAGCAGGATACAACTCAACGGTATCTACTTTTTTACCAATTAATTTTTCAAAAATTGGGGCGTAAGGCTGATAGTTTACACCGCCATATATAAAAAGTGAAAAGTCCGGGAATAGGTCCTTTATGGTTTGTTTTCCTGTTATTTTTAGTAATCGTTCAAAATACATTTGTACCCAAGGTGGAATTCCGCTAATTAGCGCCATTCGCTTATTAGCCGTTTCTTGAGCCACAGCGTCTACTTTCTTTTCCCAATCGTCGATACAGTTGGTTTTATAAGACGGCATCCTATTTCTTTGTAGGTAGTTGGGGACGTGATGTGCTACAATTCCTGATAGTCTGCCTGTGGGTATCGCTCCTGAATAATCTAGTTCAGGACTACCTTGAAGGAAAATCATTTTATGATCAACAAATTGGGCTTTACCAGTTTCTGCAATGTAGCATAAGATTGCATTTCTGGCTGCGTCGATGTGGTTTGAGATAGACTCTTTAGTGATGGGAATGTATTTTGACCCAGATGTAGTTCCTGATGTTTTGCACAAATAGATAGGCGTCCCTTTCCATAAGATGTCAGGAGTACCTGATTTCATAAGGTTTATATAGGGCGATAGCTGCTCATAGTCCACTATGGGAACTTGTTTTTTAAAATCCTCATAGTTATCAATGTTACCGAAGTTGTGATCGCGACCAAACTTGGTGTTCTTGGCGCCCTGTATCAGTGATTTCAATACATTGGCCTGAGCTACTAGTGGTTTATCCTTCCAATTTTTAATCTTGTAGACTTCTAGTTTTGCAAATGGAATACTCAGCCAAGACTTTAAGCCCATATTATTTCAGATTTAAATAGGTTTCTGGATTCAAAGCCGCTCCCTCGTACCATAGCTCAAAATGCAAGTGTGGGCCATTTGTGAGTTCACCAGAGTTACCTATGATAGCAATTGCATCACCTGCATTTACCTGGTCACCAACTTCTTTCATCAATACGGAGTTGTGCTTATAAATCGAAATCAAATTATTTTCATGCTGCACACTTATCACGTGACCAGTTTCAGCAGTCCAGCCTGTAAAAATAACAACACCTTTTAATGTCGCTTTAATGGCTTCGTTTTCAGGTGCTACAATATCAATCCCGTAGTGTTCTTGTTTAGGTTCAAAGCTACCTGTGACTAAACCATTTAAAGGAGTAAAAAAGTAGGTGCCACTAAGCAGCGAATTTCCTTGTGTGTTTTTATTGGTGTTAATGTTAAACGCATCTTCTTTTTCTACAAAGTCCCTGAATAAAGAATCTTCTTTAGAAATGGTTCGAGCTTCTTCATCATACTTAGGAGTAAGGTCTTGAACATCGGTTATGGAATCATTAGGTAGCTTCCCTTGTATAATCAATCGAATGTTATCTAAATAATGTTGTTTCACGCTCAGGTCATTTTCCAGTGAATCTACCTTAAGAACCATATTCGTTAGGTTCTGTCTTAATGTAACGTCTGTATAACCTGGAATAAACTCCCTAAGTGGGGTAAAAGCAATAATAATGGTGACGGTCGTAATTAAAAGAAAAGATCCAGAGATAACTAACAGAAATACATTTAATGGAGAAAGCCTAAAAGAAAGCTTTTCTTCAAATGTGGAGTCGTTCAGAATAACGAGCCTAAACTTGTTTTTCAGTCGCTTTATAAAACGCTTATTTTTATTCTTTTCTTCTATCATTTGTAATCAATTGTGACAAATATCAGCATAATATATACGAATTAGAAAAACGGATTTTCTATAAATGATAAAAGTTGATAAAAAATGCCAGCCACATTCCAATAGCCTTAAAGTAATTATACTTGCTAGCCGGTCTAAAATAGAATGATTATAATTAATTTAGCCAACTTTTGTTGAAAAAGTAATAAACACAACATTTCTGAGTTTTATCATCCCACAATCCTAGTAGCATTTATAAGTGAAATACCATCAACATATTCGTAACAAAAATAGTCTAATTGTAGTGGTACTGATGATTGTTTTGGCGTCGTGTTCTACCAAGAAGAATACGTTTATGAGCAGAAACTATCATAATTTGGTAGCTCACTATAATGGGTATTTCAATGCTCGTGAAATTCTTAAGGAGGAGAAAAGAAAGTTACGAGAAAACCATAAGGATGATTATTCTCAACGACTTCCTATTTTTATTTATCCTACTGAAGATCAGTCTAAGGCCTTGATTCCTCAAATGGATATTGTGATAGAGAAATCATCTGCCGTAATAGAGCGCCACTCGATTTACAAGCGTAAAAAGGAACATGTAAAGTGGATTGATGACAGTTACTATTTAATTGGTCAAGCTGAGTTTAACAAAGGGAATCTGGTATCGGCAGAACAGACCTTCTTATACATTTATCAAGGTTTTAAACGAGAACCAATTCGTTACGATGCTATGCTATGGCTGATTAGAACACATATCCAAAAGGGAGATTGGGATAAAGTAGAAACCTATATCGAAGTAATTGAAGAAGATGTTTCATTTCCGGACGAAAAGAAAGGATTGTTTAGTGCCGTTTATGCAGACTATTTCATAAAGAAAGATGAAGACTATGAAAATGCAATATTGAGGTTAGAAGATGCTATTCAATATACCGAAGAACGAGAAGATAAGAGAAGGTATACCTATATATTGGCACAAATTTATCAGCAGCGAGGGTACCTAAAACGTGCAAATGAACTATATGCTGATGTGTTAGACTTACGTCCGGATTATGTAATGGCGTTTAATGCTAAAATTAATCGAGCAATCGCATACGACTCCGAGTCAAGTAACGCTGAAGAGATAAAAAAAGTGCTTTTCAAAATGCTTAAGGATGGTAAAAATGAAGAGTTTTATGATCAGATATACTACGCTCTTGCAGAGTTAGCTTTAAAGCAAGAAGATGAGCCTCTTGCAATTGATTATCTTAAAAAATCTACAAAGGTTAGTACAGTCAATATAAAGCAAAAGGCACTTTCGTTCTATAAGTTAGCAGATGTTTACTTTGAGCAACCCGACTATATTAATGCTCAATCATATTATGATAGCACGACCATCTACCTTCCAAAAGAGCACGACGAGTACTACCTCGCAGATGAAAAAAATAGTAGTTTAAAAGACCTCGTAAAAAATTTAAAAATCATTGAGCTACAGGATAGTTTAGTGAAAATAAGTAACCTTAGCGAAAAGGAACAAAAAAAGTTGGTCAATGACCTTATAAAAGAGTATAAAAAAGAGCAAGAGAGACAACGCCTAGCTAAAGAAGCAGCTGCACAGGCATTAGCAAATAGCTCGGGAGGTACTGCACCTCTTCCAGGGCGTTCCGGAGGGTGGTACTTTTATAACCCTACATCTATGGCATTTGGACTTGCTGAGTTTAAAAGGTTATGGGGTAACCGACCATTGGAAGATGATTGGAGAAGAAGTAACAAGCAAACTGTTTTAAAGGATATTACAGCAGGAGTTTCAGATGGCGACCAACCAACGAGCCAGCAGTCAGGCGAAGTTGTAGAGGATCCCAACTTATCCGAAGAAACCTATTTAAAAAACATTCCGCAAACTTTTAATGATAAGTTAGTTGCGAATGGAAAGATAGCAGAGGCACTATACGCAGTTGGTTTTATTTTTAAAGAGTCTTTTGAAGACTATCCAAGTGCAATAAATGCTTTTGAACGGATAACCAATGAATTTGATACAAGCTCTAAAGCGCTTCCTGCGCACTACCAGCTATACCGAATCTACTTGTATCAAAACGATAAAGAGAATGCTAAAGTTCATAAAGATTGGGTATTGGACAATCACCCCTTTAGTGAGTATGCATATATTATTAAGGACCCGAACTACAATAAACAAACCCGAGCAACTAAAGAGAAGGTGGAGTCTTTTTATGCAGCGACTTACCGACTGTTTGAATATGGGTTGTATGGAGATGTAATTGAAAGTTGCAACAAAGCAGATTCAGTTTTCAACTCTGACCATTTACAGGAAAAGTTTGATTTTTTAAGAGCGAAAGCAATTGGTTATACTCGATCACTACCAGAGTTTAAAGAAGCGTTAACATATGTAATAAAAGCATACCCTGAAGACCCTGTAAAAGAGCAAGCGCAGCAGATACTGGACTACATCAATAGAAACTCATCTGCTCCACCGAAGCCACTAAATACATCAAGTTATGTTTACGAGGAAGATGAAAAACATATTGTGCTGTTAGGAGTTGACCAACAAAATAATCAAAATGATCGAGCAAAGAACATGTTGACAAATTTCAATGCAAAGTATTTTAGGAATGTGCAATTCGATGTATCTAAAATATTGGTAGGGACCAATCAAAACATGCTAATGGTTAGAACATTTGATGATAAAAAAGACGCCATGAATTACTATAACCTAATTCAAAAGCAGTCTGCCTTAGCACCGAGTATAAAAGAAAAGGTATACCTTATTACAAATAAAAACTTGCGAACCCTCTTTCGGGAGAAGAACATTGAAGCATACGCAGTATTTTTCAATGAAAATTACTTTAAAGCAGATTAGAGGGCGTCATATTTTAAATATCATATATTTGCATCAATTCGGTTAACAATGTTTAAAAAAACAACAAAGATGGCTAGGAATAATGAAGTAGATACTTCGGCAATTAACATTATCAGACAAGGAACTGATATCATTGGAGATATTACCTGTAAAGGGGATATCCGAATTGATGGCAAATTGAAAGGTACTCTAAATTGTGAAGGAAGAGTAGTAGTTGGTCAAGGAGGGTTAATAGAAGGTACTATTAATTGCAGTAATGCAGATATTTCAGGGTCTTTAAAAGTAAATATTACTGTAAAAGAATTGCTTACGCTTAAGTCAAGCTCTAACCTAGTGGGCGATATTAATACTAATAAATTGCAAATTGAACCAGGTGCTAATTTCTCAGGAAACTGTAAAATGGGTGCTGTGGTAAAAGGTATAGAGTCTTCAAGTGACCGACAACAAGAAAAAACCGCCTAACGATTTTCTAAAATATACAGGTATGGCTACTCAAATGGCCATTATTATTTTAGCAGGTGTTTTTGGTGGGCGATGGTTAGATGCCCACTTTTTGATGAATACTCCTATATTCACTCTGGTGGGTTCCTTATTGGGAGTATTAATAGCACTTTATTTTTTAATTAAAGACTTTATGCGATAATGATTCGATTCATCACTAAACTAGCGGTGCTAACTATACTGCTTTTTACACTGCATTATTTTGCTTTCCAACATTTGGGTATAGAGCTTACACCTATTTACTATAGCTTTTATGGATTTTTAGTCTTCATAACAATACTCTCATATATGCTAATAATGAAACAAATCGGCAAAAGGCCACAACTATTTGTTACGTATTTCATGGGCTCCATGACAGTTAAGCTATTTTTTGCTTTGGCCATTATGCTTATTGCCATTTGGTTCAATAGAGAAGAGAAATACCCACTTGCCATTGTATTTATGGTGCTTTATTTTGCCTATACCTTTTTAAGTATTTCGGCTATCCTTCCACATTTGAATTCTGGAAAGAAATCAGATAATGGATAAAATCCACATTATTATTTTTTTAAAATCTTTTTTATTCCCTACTTTTGCAGTCGAAAATTCAAGACCTTCAAACTAGTATAAATAATGGAGTTTAAGTCAAACAAAATCAAGCTTTTATTACAGAAAAGCATCTTAGTTTTAATTGGTTTCCTATCTTTAAATTCTGTTAAGGCAAGTTCTTCAGACGGCGAAGAGGGTGGATTTAAAGCAGGAGAAATGATTATGCATCACATTTCTGATGCACATGAAATTCACATCATTGGTGATTTCGCAATCTATTTGCCAGTGATCCTGAAGACTGATAATGGTTTTGAGGTGTTTTCATCCTCTCATTTTTATCACAATGAAAATCACGCTACTGATTCTGCTACTGGAGAGTCAGTTCATTATTATGCACACGAAGGTTTTGTGATGACGCATGAGCACATTTATTTTGCAAACGAAAATGGAGGCATTTCATTTAATGAAAAAGGTGAAGTTGCGAATGAGGCAGTAGCTTTGGATTTATCGATTACGAAAAATGTTGCGGGTTTGTTTTTTACAATCCTATTGATGTTTCTCATCTTTTTTACTGTTGCCAAAGGGTACAAAAAAAGAGGTATTGGTTCGCCACGAGGAATACAGTCATTTATTGAGCCGCTTATCTTGTTTATTAGAGATGAGGTAGCGCGTCCATCTATCGGCAAGCACGCTGATAGATTTATGCCGTTTTTACTAACCGTATTTTTCTTTATTTGGATCAGTAATTTGTTGGGATTGGTTCCGTTTTTAGGAGGTCTTAATATTACAGGTACGTTAAGTATTACTATGGTTTTAGCGGCATTTGTATTTATCATCGTATCATTTAAAGGGAATAAGCACTATTGGATGCATATTTTATGGCCTCCGGGAGTTCCTGCTTTTGTAAAGCTAATTCTTGTGCCTATTGAAATTGCCGGAATATTTATTAAACCATTGGTATTGATGGTTCGTTTAACGGCAAACATTACAGCAGGCCACATTATTATTTTGTCATTCGTTTCCTTGATTTTTATATTTGGTCAGCAAAGTGTTGGTGCAGGATATGGAATTGGAGTGGGAGCGACTTTGTTCATGATTTTTATGAACTTTATAGAATTGCTTGTAGCGTTTTTGCAGGCATATGTGTTTACTTTATTGGCGGCCATTTATTTTGGTGCAGCAGTAGAGGAGCCACATCATTAACACGTATTTTTTTTATTAATTATATAAATCCTACAAAATGGAATTATTAGCAATCTTATTAGAAGCGATGTCAGCTGCAGGTTTAGCAGCTTTAGGCGCGGGTGTATCTGCAATTGCTGCAGGAATGGGTATCGGTAAAATCGGTGCTGCTGCACTAGAGTCTATGGCACGTCAGCCTGAATCTACTGGTGATATCAGAGCGGGAATGATTGTAGCTGCTGCACTTGTTGAGGGTGTTGCACTATTTGCAGTTATCGTTTGCCTACTAGTAGTATTAGGTTAAGAAGAATTTAAGTGAGTTCTTAGCGGTTGGCTAAGGCTCACTTTTATTAGTAAAAAGAACAAATTTAAATACACGATATGTTATCAGTAAGTTTTGGAACTGTAATTTGGACAACTATTGCTTTCTTAATAGTTGTTTTTGTGCTTGGTAAATTTGCTTGGCCTTCTATCCTTAAGTCAATCAAAGAGAGAGAAGAGTCCATCGAAGATGCTTTACAGGCTGCGGAAAAAGCGAAAGAGCAATTAGAAGAATTAAAAGAGGGGAATGAAAAGCTATTAGCTGAAGCTCGTCAAGAAAGAGACACGATGCTTAAAGAAGCGCGTGAAGTTAAAGAGAGTATTATTGCGGAAGCAAAGGATAAAGCAGGAGTTGAAGCAGAAAAAGTAATGGAAGCTTCTAGAGAAAGTATCAGAAATGAAAAAGCTGCTGCTATCGCTGAGATTAAAACACAAGTGGCGGAACTTTCTGTTCTTGTAGCAGAAAAAATTCTTAAAGCAGAACTGTCTTCTAAAGATCAGCAAAATGCATTTGTTGAAGAGGCAATGAAAAATGCTAAATTAAATTAATCCAACGCGACGATGAAAGAGCCAAGAGTAGCTGCAAGATATGCCAAATCAATTATGCTTTCCGCAAAAGAGAATTCTTCTGTAGATAAGGTATATGCTGATATGGAAATGTTGCATCGACTAATCGGTGAGAGTAGAGATCTTTCACTTTTGTTGAAAAGTCCGATTCTAAAGGAAGATAAAAAGCAAGCTGCATTAAGTGCTGTATTTACTGATAAAGTAGAAGCACTTACGCTTAGTTTTATTCAATTAGTGGTGCGTCAAAACAGAGCTGCTGTACTTGAAGAAATAGCTGAAGCTTTTGTAGGTATGTACAAGGCTGAGAAAGGCATAGCTACAGTACATATTACCTCTGCAGAGGAGCTAACTAAGGAGATGAAGACGAAGATTGCTGATCAGATTAAGTCAGCAAACAATTTATCTGCAGTGGATTTGATCGCACATGTAGACGAGTCTATCATTGGAGGCGTGGTTATCCGTATGGGTGATCTCCAATTGGACGAAAGTGTAAAAGCAAAAATTAATAGTATAGAACGCGAGTTTCTAAACGCATAAGTAAGAATATTATAAACATAGTATAAAATGGCTGAAGTTAAACCAGCAGAAGTTTCTGCAATCTTAAAGCAACAATTAGCCGGAGTTAAATCCGAAGCTGATCTTCAAGAAGTAGGTACTGTTCTTCAAGTAGGAGATGGTATTGCTAGAATTTACGGGATGTCTCAAGTTCAATCTGGAGAGCTAATTGAATTCGATAATGGATTAATGGGAATCGTATTAAACTTAGAAGAGGACAACATTGGTGCTGTACTTTTAGGTTCTTCTACATTAGTAAAAGAAGGCGATACGGTAAAACGTACCGGTAGAATTGCTTCCATCAAAACTGGTGAAGGTATTCTTGGTAGAGTAGTAGATACTTTAGGTGCTCCTATCGATGGCCGTGGCCCGATAGAAGGAGAAACTTTCGAAATGCCGATTGAGCGTAAAGCTCCTGGTGTTATTTATCGTCAGCCGGTAAGTGAGCCATTACAGACTGGTATTAAAGCGATTGACTCAATGATTCCTGTAGGTAGAGGTCAGCGTGAGTTGATTATTGGTGACCGTCAAACAGGTAAAACGTCTGTTGCGATCGATACAATTATCAATCAAAAAGAATTTTACGATAGAGGTGAGCCAGTTTACTGTGTTTACGTTGCTATCGGTCAAAAAGGATCTACTGTAGCTGGTATTGTAAAAACATTACAAGATGCTGGAGCAATGGCTTATACTACTATTGTAGCGGCAAATGCTTCTGATCCTGCACCTATGCAGTTTTATGCACCGTTTACAGGTGCTGCTATTGCAGAATACTTTAGAGATACAGGTCGTCCTGCGTTAATCGTATTTGATGATTTATCTAAACAAGCAGTTGCATATCGTGAGGTATCTCTTCTATTGAGACGTCCTCCAGGTCGTGAGGCTTATCCAGGAGATGTATTTTACCTTCACTCAAGATTATTAGAGCGTGCTGCTAAATTGAACTCATCTGATGAAATTGCTTCTCAGATGAATGATTTACCTCCTTCATTGAAAGGTAAGGTAAAAGGTGGCGGTTCGATTACAGCATTACCAATTATTGAAACTCAAGCAGGTGATGTATCTGCATATATTCCTACCAACGTAATTTCGATTACCGATGGTCAGATTTTCTTGGAGTCTAACTTATTCCTTTCTGGTGTACGTCCTGCGATTAACGTGGGTATTTCTGTATCACGTGTAGGAGGTTCTGCTCAGATTAAATCAATGAAGAAGGTTGCAGGTACACTAAAACTTGATCAAGCGGCATACAGAGAATTAGAGGCTTTCTCTAAGTTTGGATCTGACTTAGATGCAACTACCAAAGCTGTGATTGAAAAAGGAGCTAGAAACGTAGAAGTATTGAAGCAAGGGTTGAATTCTCCAATGTCTGTTGAAAAGCAGGTAGCAATTATTCACCTTGGAACCAAAGGTTTATTGAAAGATGTGCCTTTAGATAAAGTAAAAGAGTTTGAGGCTGAATTCTTAGATTTCTTAGATGCTAAGCACCGACCTACTTTAGATGCACTAAAGGCAGGAAAGTACACGCCAGAAGAAATTACAGTATTAGAGACTGTAGCGAAAGAGTTAAGCGCAAAATATAAAAAGTAAGAGCATATGATTCTGATTGCTGTAAACATTTACAGCAATCAGAATTGAATTCTAATTAGAATTATGGCCAATTTAAAAGAAATACGAAGTAGGATCACCTCAGTATCTTCAACACGTCAGATTACATCTGCGATGAAGATGGTATCAGCTGCAAAGCTGAAAAGAGCGCAAGATGCTATTACACAAATGAAGCCTTATGCTGAGAAGCTGAAGGAGTTGTTGCAGGACTTATCAACTAGTGCGGACACCGTTTCGGATAGCCCATATAGTGCTGAAAGAGAAGTTAACAATGTGTTAGTAGTAGCAATTACTTCCAACAGAGGACTTGCAGGTGCTTTTAATGCCAATATTATCAAAGCAACCAACAATTTGATAAATTCTCAACTTGAAGGTAAGAATGTAACGGTAATGGCTATCGGTAAAAAAGCAGATGATTTTTACAAGAAGACAGAGTACAATATTAAAGGAACTACACTTCCAAATAAGCTAAATGAATTGTATGATGACCTTTCATTTGAAAACGTAAGTAAGGTTTCGGAAGCCATTATGCGCTCCTTTACTTACAAGCAGTTTGATAAAGTGTTGGTTGTTTACAATGAGTTTGTTAATGCGGCTGTACAAAATGTAAATGTTGAGCAGTTTTTACCTATCGTACCTGCTGAAGTAGAAGGTGATACATCCTCAAGAAATACAGACTATATTTTTGAACCTAATAAGGAAATGATTGTAACGGAATTAATTCCAAAATCATTGAAGATTCAGTTTTATAAAGCGATGTTAGACAGTTTTGCGGCAGAGCATGGTGCACGTATGACAGCTATGCATAAAGCAACAGATAATGCCGGTACGCTTATCCATGATCTTAAGTTAGTGTACAACAAGGCACGTCAAGCAGCAATTACCAACGAGATTTTAGAAATTGTAGGTGGTGCAGCAGCATTAGACGGCTAAAAAAATATAAAATGATAATTAAAGGCTCTTAGGTTAAAACTTTCGAGCCTTTTTTTGTTTTAACTATTTAATATTCACTTTATACAGTTTTGCTTTCCGATATAAACATACACATATGAAAACCTCTTTCCTCATTGCCACATTTTTAACTTTATTACTTCTTGGATGCCAATCAAACGAAACAACACTCGAAGATAATTCGGTAAAAGTAGTTGGTGCCATGAAAAACGTCATGTGGAAGGGCGAGCTAGGCAGTGTTATTGAATTAGATACCATTGCCAATCAAAAGGCCCTTTTTGGAATAGGACCATTAGCCTACCTAAAAGGAGAAATTCTTTTATTAAATGGTCGACCATATGTTTCTAGGGTTGCTGAAGATGGCACGCCTACGGTAAAAATTGAGGATAATGTAACCGCTCCATTTTTCGTATACGCCAATCAGAGCAATTGGAAAGAGATCAAGCTGCCTGAAAATGTAGAGGACTTGGAATCCATTGAGGCGTATGTTAACGATCGAGCAGCTGCTATAAACGAGCCTTTTTTGTTTAAAATTCATGGAAACGCCTTAAAGGCAACCTACCACATTCAAAATTTAGCAGACGGAAGTGTGGTGACAAATCCATCAGAAGCTCATGCGGGTCAAGAATCGTTTACACTATTTAATCAAAAGGTGGTGATTGTCGGGTTTTACTCTAAGTCACATCAAGGTGTATTTACCCATCATGATTCCAATATGCATTTGCACGTAATTAGCTCTGATTGGAAACATATGGGACATTTGGATGAGCTTACCCTAGAGGTGCAATCTGGAAAGCTACTGATGCCTAAAACTGCACCGGGTAGCGCAAATTAGAACTTTCTTTGGCGACTTCTGTTTTTAGAAAAGAACACCCTAAATATAAATGTCATGCGAAAAGTGCTGAATGAGTCGCAACAAAATGTGTTAGGAACAGAACTGCTTTCTTGTAGCACTGCGCCGATCACTGGTTTTTACAGAGATGGCTGCTGTAAAACAGGAGACAATGATTATGGAACGCATACGGTATGTGCCCAAATAACCGACGAGTTTTTAGCATTTACGCGTTCTAGAGGCAATGATTTATCTACTCCTAATCCATTGTATAACTTCCCCGGGTTGAAAGAAGGCGACTTTTGGTGTTTATGTGTATCGAGATGGTTGGAGGCGCTCAAAGTGGGTAAAGCTCCTAAAATTCGACTAGCTTCAACTCATATAAAAACCTTAAATTACGTATCCATAGAAACCTTAAAAGCATACGAACTGTGAATACAGCATTAGACACCAACATGAACCTTGATGATATCTTATCTACTGTTTTTACTGAGTTTAAGAAAGCGACGAAGGTCAAGCACCATCAATTTAGATACGTTGTTCTTTCAACTACTGAAAATCAGAATGTGAGTAGTAGATGGGTCGTGTTTAGAAAATTTACAGATCAAGAAACATTTTTAGTCTTTACCGATGCACGAAGCGCTAAGGTGGATGAACTGAAAAAAAATGCTCAAGCTAATCTGCTGTTTTTTAATAATAAAAATGGATTGCAAGTAAGAATAGATGGGAAGATACTATTGCATCATAAAAATGAACTCACGAAAAAATATTGGCCGGGTGTTAAAAGTACAGCGGAGAAGTCTTATACCAGCAAACAGCCTCCTGGAAGCAAAGTCGATAATATAGATGAGGCACATAACTGGTCACCCGAGTATGAAGACGATCATTTTATGGTACTGGAATTAATTCCGGCCGCTATTGATGCGCTACAGCTGAATGGAGAGAAGCATATACGTGCATCATATACAGTGGAGCCTGGTGGATGGGAAGGCAACTTTTTGGTGCCGTAAAAAAAGCCTTTTTCTTTAATGCTTCAAAATTTTAGCCGACTACCCAACTAAAATCCTAAATTTGAGACGATGGGTAAGCAGTCTAGAATATTAAAGTGGTTGTTGATTGTTGGTACAGTTCTAGCTTCTCTTCTAATAATCCCCACCAACTGGCTGACACACCAACTTACTATCATTGAGTTTTCAACAGCTCAAACGGCCTTTCTTAACCAAGAACGAGAAGCTAGCAATCGAATACAAACACTTTTGGCAGAACAGCCAAGCAACTTGTTTAAAAACGAATCGCTAACGGTTAAGGGCGTTACCTATTTAGTTTTCCAAAATGATACACTTGTTTACTGGTCTGATGATAAGGTCAACGCTTCCTTTGATGATTTGAAAGCTGCCAATGGAGAAGTTATCAAAACAGGAACAGGGTATTATTATATCACCACCATCCGGCAAGAGTCAAAAAACGCTGTAGCTGCTATTTTAGTTCAACAGTCTTTTCATCACGAGAATAATTACTTGAATGCTGAATTTCCGTTTAGCAGTTCATTAGATGAGGTGTATAACTTTTCGTTAGATACAGCAGGAGAGTTGGTGTTTGAAAACAACCGTGGAGAGCGTATTTTTTCATTAACAAAGGCCTCTTTATCACAAGGCTATAAGTTGATTAATACCTGGAATACGGTGCTTTTTCTACTGCTGACTCTATGGGGATGCTTCTTTATTTATTTCGCTTGCCGCAATATGCCTATTATCGCTGTAGCCTCATTTTTAGGCCTTGGTTTATTGCAGTTTGTAACCATAGGCTTTCATTTTCCCGGCTTTTTATACCATACAGCTTTATTTAGTCCAACAATTTTAGCAGTAAACGAATACTTCCCTTCCTTTGGGGTTACCATTATCAATATAATAATCGTGTTATTCTTGTTTGTTAGCGCGATCTCTTTGATTTTAAAACGATGGAACAGCAAACTTGGTTTCATCTTTACGTCTGCACTTATATACTTTTTAGGGTTTGGGGTCACTACACTAGTCAGAGGTTTTGTTATCGATTCGGCCGTAAGTTTTGATCTGACTAATTTATTTCAGTTATCTGGCTTTAGTTACTTAGGCCTATTACTCATAGCTGTGCTGTTTTTTGGTCTATTTCACCTGGCAAGTCGTGCTGTGACTTTTTCAAATCTATTGGCTACAAAAAAAGTAGTCGTAATTCTTTTTTTGGCGATTATCAACTACTCCATACAATATGCATTCGGAGAGCGTAACATTGCATTCATTAATTGGCCATTGTTGCTATTGCTGTTTACATTGTTTGTAAACTACCGATTCTACAACCGTTACAACTTAACTCGATCGCTTTTTCTAGTGTTATTACTCAGTGGTATTGGCTCCTATATATTGGTACATCAAACGGCACAAAAGGATCGCAGAGCTATGAGCGTGTTAGCGCAAAAATTGGCGGAAGAAAAGGATCCAATTGCAGAATACTTGTTTCAGCAAGAAGTGAGTAAGATGAAGCGAGACGCTGCTTTCACTGCTATGCTGCAGCAGTATTGGTTAAATACAAGCCAAGTAGACAACTACTTAAGGTCGGAATATTTTAATGGTTACTGGCAAGGATTTGATTTTCAATTCACCATTTGCTCTCCTACTGATGAACTACTAATTCAGCCTGATAATCAGAAGATGAACTGCATCGATTTTTTTGATCATCGAATTGAAATCGAAGGAGAGCGAACGGGAGCTTTTCCACTCTATCAAATGCAAAGCGAGACCGGTCGTATATCATATTTGTCAAAAGTTAGGGTGCCGATTGATAGTTCAGTCGTCCTGTTATTTATTGAATTTAATAATAGAAGGTTCAATCAAAATGAAGGGTACCCAGAGCTACTTCTTGCGCAAAAAGAAATCAGCCGCTCTATAGATTTGCAAAACTACTCCTTTGCTAAGTATGATGACGGCCAGTTGGTTTCTAGTGTAGGAGCCTACGATTTTAGTGCTCGGCTAGAAGTGCAAGACTTGGTAGAAGGTCAGTTATTGAAAAAGCACCAGCAGCACCGCGATATGTTATTTCTAAAAGTGAACGAAACGGCTTCCATTCAGTTGGTTTCCCCATCTTATGATTGGCTAGACCGCTTTACTTCGTTTGCCTATTTATTCTCTTTTCTAGCGATATGCTTGTTTCTTGTCGCGCTTCTATTACCTGATTTTCCGATTCACGTATCATGGAAAATACACGACTTTACCACTAAGATTCAACTCTTTATTGTAGGAATATTGCTGGTGTCGATAGGTCTTTTTAGTATCGCTTCTACCTATTACATCAAACAGCAATACCGGTCTAAAAATGAAAAGAATATAGCCGAGAAGCTGCGTTCTGTTCTGATTGAGGTTAACCAAAAATTTGGTGCTGAGAAACAGCTAGATGATACCCTCAAGGAATATATTACTACTTCTTTGATTAAGTTCTCTAATGTATTCTACACCGATATTAATTTGTACGATAAGCGAGGTCAACTCATTGCAACTTCACGCTCCGAAGTGTTTGATATTGGGCTTAAGGCGAGTATAATGGATGATGCTGCCTTCGATGCTATGGCATTTGACAACAAACAACTTTTTATCAATAACGAGCGCATCGGAGGGTTAAATTACCTTTCGGCATATGTCCCCTTTTACAATATGGATGGACAATTTCTGGCCTATTTAAATCTGCCTTACTTTGCTAAACAAAATGAGTTAGAGGCAGAAATAGCAAGCTTTTTGGTAAGTAGCGTTAATATCTATGTCTTGATTTTTGCATTTTCAATTATCCTATCAGTGCTTTTTGCGAATTATATCTCTCAGCCGCTAAGGTTGTTGCGAGAGAAGATTGCACAACTAAACATAGGAGCTTCCAACGAATTAATAAAGTGGGAAGGAACCGACGAAATTGGGAGTTTAGTGAAGGAATACAATCGAATGGTGGTAAAATTGGCTGACAGTGTTGATGTATTGGCCCGGTCTGAGCGAGCAGGTGCATGGAAGGAAATGGCTAAACAAGTAGCACATGAAATAAAAAATCCGCTTACACCGATGAAGCTAAGTATACAATACCTTAAACGAGCTTCTGATGATCAACGAGAAGATTTATCGCAACGCATTGACAGAACAGCCGAGACGTTGATTCAACAGATTGATGCATTAGCACAGATAGCAGATGAATTTTCCAACTTCGCTAAAATGCCTGAGCCGCATAAGCAACCCATTGACTTTTTACCGATTTTAAACAATGCTGTAAACTTATATGATGAATTGGAAAACATTTCCCTTGAGACTTCGCTGAGTGAAGCGAAAGTCTTAGCAGATAAAGATCAATTGATTCGGGTTTTTAACAACATTATAAAAAATGGATTTCAGGCCGTGCCCGAAGGAAGAAAGGCACAAATTAAAATACGCGTATCATTAGACAATTCTACTGAAAATTATAGCATTCAGATTCAAGATAATGGTCAAGGAATAGCAGAAGCTGATTATGACCGAATTTTTGTACCAAACTTTACTTCCAAGTCTAGTGGGATGGGACTAGGGTTAGCAATTGTAAAAAATGTGGTGGAGCAATCGGGAGGGCAGATTTATTTTGAGAGTGTTATTGACGAGGGCACTACGTTCACCATATCTTTACCACGATTAATGGGGGATTAATCTTAAGGATGATTCGATTGGTATTAATGCCACTAAAAGTCATAAAATCGAGTCAGTCTTAATACTTTTGATTAAAAATTAGAAAAAATGGCTGAAAATATTTTAATAGAGAATGATGGCTCTGTTCAACTAATTACCATCAATAGACCAGATAAATTAAATGCATTAAATAAACAAACCATTCAAGAGCTTGGTGACGCAATAAGAACTGCGGATGCAAGCCAGGAAGTTACTGCAATAATAATTACAGGCTCAGGTGCTAAAGCTTTTGTTGCAGGTGCTGATATTTCTGAATTTGCCAACTTTAGTGGTAAAGAAGGAGCTGCTTTGAGCATGAAGGGACAAAATACCTTGTTTAACGTAGTGGAAAATTGTCAAACACCAGTTATTGCAGCAGTTAATGGTTTTGCTTTAGGTGGGGGTCTTGAATTGGCAATGAGTTGTCATATTCGAATCGCTTCAGATAACGCAAAAATGGGCTTACCTGAAGTAACGTTAGGCGTAATTCCTGGATATGGTGGTACGCAGCGATTAGCGCAACTAGCCGGAAAAGGCAAAGCGATGGAGTTAATCATGACTGCGGCGATGATTGATGCCAATGAAGGACATCGAATTGGTTTGGTTAACCAAGTAACCACTCCTGAAGAGTTGATTGAAGCTGCTAAAAAAATGGCTCATAAAATTTCAAAAAATTCTTCAGTAGCAATTAGCAAGGCAATACAATCGATAAATGATGGTTACAAAGAAGGCGTAAACGGATTTGAGTCTGAAATCCAACATTTCGGCGACTGCTTTGAAACAGCAGATTTTAAAGAAGGAACGACAGCTTTTCTAGAAAAGAGAAAACCTAACTTTCCGGGCAACTAAGCACATTGATATGCAATTACTGACACATAATTAAAGATGAATCCATTAAAAAAATTAGCCGGTCAAACCGCTATTTATGGATTGCCAAGCATTATTGGCCGTTTATTAAATTATGTGCTTGTACCTATTCACACCGCTGTATTTCTCCCTGAGAAATTTGGAGTGATCATTGAAATGTACGCTTATGTATCTTTTTTAGTCGTGCTGTTAACCTATGGCATGGAAACTGCTTTTTTTCGGTTTAACTCGAAGGAAAATAATAATAAAGATGAAGTATTTACGACCACTGTTCTAGCGCTGATTGCTACTACAGTGGTTTTTATTTCTGTGGCCTATATTTTTGCTCAGAAAATAGCCAACTTCATAAGTTATCCTGATAATGCTGAGTATGTTATTTGGTTCGCATTTATTGTTGGTCTCGATGCGATTTCTTCTATTCCGCTTGCCAAATTGAGAGACCAAAACAGAGCGCCGTATTTTGCTATGGTTAACCTGGTCTCCATTTTTTTAAACGTGGGGCTAAATATTTTCTGGATTGGATACTGCATTCCTGCATATCAAGATGGAGTGTCAAATATTTTTACAGAATATTTATTTACACCTACAATTGGCGTAGGTTACGTATTTATTGCAAACCTCTTCGCTTCAGCTTTGAAGTTTCTTTTACTTTCGCCAATTATATTGAAAGCGAAATGGAAAGTCGATTATGGATTACTAAAAAGGATGCTCAGTTATGGTTGGCCTATTCTAGTAGGGAGTTTGGCAATAATTGTAAATGAAAACTTAGATAAAATATTGATAAAGTGGTTGCTGAAAGATGATATAGGAGTAGCTGAAGCCACAGCACAAGCAGGAATTTACGGCGCCTGTTATAAAATCTCGATTATCATTAGCATATTTATTCAAGCATTTAGATATGCAGCAGAACCCTTTTTCTTTAATCAGTCAAAGGAGCAAGATGCCGCCAAGTCTTATGCGTTAGTCATGAAATACTTTGTCATTGTTTGTTCGTTTATTTTCTTAGGAGTAATGCTTTACATGGACATTATTAAACACTTCGTCCGCAATGAGGAGTATTGGGTAGGACTAGGAGTAGTCCCTTTTTTACTTATGGCGAATATTTTTTTAGGAATTTTTTACAACCTTTCTATTTGGTATAAGTTAAGCGGTAAAACACGATATGGAGCTGTGATATCATTAATTGGCGCAACTATAACTATCGTACTAAATCTAATTCTTATACCTAAAGTGGGTTATATGGGTTCTGCAGTAACTACGCTGATATGCTACGCCACTATGGTTATTATATCATACTTTCTCGGTCAGAAGTATTTTCCTGTTAATTACCCTGTTAAACGAATGTTGATCTATTTATCCGTAGCTGTTTTACTTTACTTAGTGTCTACCTTACTTCCTATTGATTCCCAATGGATGGAGTATGCTGTTAACTTGCTTTTTCTAGGTGCATTTATTGGTCTTGTAGTCATTTTAGAAAAACCTAAAAAAGTTCTAATTTCGTAGGCAGTTACGTTGTTTTTAAACAAGAGAAAACATTCTCACAATTCCATTTTTTCGGATGAAAATAAATATCGTTAATCGCTCAAAGCATGCTTTGCCTGAATACGGCACTAAAGCTGCAGCTGGAGTAGATCTTAGAGCAAATATAGACGAACCAATAACGTTAAAACCGCTTGAACGAACACTTGTTCCGACAGGGTTGTTTATCGAAATTCCTGTTGGTTATGAAGCACAGGTGCGTCCAAGAAGCGGTCTTGCTTTAAAGAAAGGAGTCACGGTTCTGAACTCTCCAGGTACTATCGATGCTGATTACAGAGGGGAAATCCGAATTATCTTGATCAACCTTTCAAATGAAGCATTTGTAATTGAAGATGGTGAACGAGTAGCTCAGATGGTAATTGCTGCTCACCAACAAGCAGAGTGGGTATCTGTAGAATCATTAGAAATAACCGAACGAGGTGCTGGAGGATTTGGAAGCACTGGTGTAAAATAAGAAACTCTAAAAGACATTATATGAAAATTGTAGTACCAATGGCGGGTATCGGTAAGCGAATGCGCCCGCATACCTTGACCATCCCAAAACCATTATTGCCAATAGCAGGAAAGCCAATTGTTCAACGACTTGTAGAAGACATTGCAAAGGTTTGCGCTGAACCAATTGAAGAGATTGGATTCATCATCGGTGACTTCGGAACTGAGGTTGAGCAGCACCTTTTGTCTGTAGCTGAAAGTTTGGGTGCAAAGGGTAGAATTTTTCATCAAGAAGAAGCGCTCGGGACTGCTCACGCAATACTTTGTGCCAAAGAATTGCTTGACGGTAAGGTAGTGGTAGCTTTTGCTGATACTTTGTTTAGAGCAGACTTTACTTTAGATGATTCTAAAGATGGTATTATTTGGGTACAAAGTGTAGAAGATCCCAAAGCATTTGGAGTTGTAAAAGTAGATGATGAAAATGTAATCACCGACTTTGTAGAAAAACCACAAGAATTTGTTTCAGATATGGCCATAATTGGGATTTACTACTTTAAGGATGGTGCACTCTTAAACAAAGAACTTCAGTACCTAATTGATAATGATATTAAAGATAAGGGAGAGTATCAGTTGACCAATGCGTTGGAAAACATGAAGCAGAAAGGTGTTAAGTTCTCTCCAGGAAAAGTAGACGAGTGGCTAGATTGTGGAAACAAAAATGCTACA